>JAFOGM010000123.1 GCA_017386805.1 Bacillota bacterium | reverse complement strand
CTGGATCTGGAGGGTCAGTGTCCCAAGACCATCCTGTACTCCCTGAATCCCGGTGACAATGAGCTGATCGGTTCTTTGATCGGTGCCTTCCAATCGGAGGAGATCCCCGGAAAGATCCAGCACGGATCCGCCTGGTGGTTTAACGATACCAAAAGCGGCATGGAAGCACAGATGCGTTCCCTGGCCAACTTAGGCATCTTAGGAAACTTCGTAGGAATGCTGACCGACTCCCGGTCCTTCCTGTCCTATCCGCGCCACGACTACTTCCGCCGGATCCTCTGCAATATGATCGGAACCTGGGTGGAAAAGGGCGAATACCCCAACATTGACAGCTCTCTGAAGAAAATCGTGGAAGGGATCTGCTATAACAATGCAGCCCACTACTTCCGACTGTAAAGGAGACACCATGGAACGACTGACTTATAAGACCCTGGAAGCTCAGGGCTATGACGGATATTTACTGAAAGACGCACCGGAACGGGTCCTGCAATTTGGTGACGGAAACTTCCTTCGGGCCTTTGCGGATCACTTCATCGACGAAATGAACGAGAAGGCTGGTTTTGATGCCAAAGTGGTTCTGGTCCAGCCCAATGCGCCTGCACTGAATCCGAAATTAAATGAACAGGAGGGTCTCTACACCCTCTTCCTTCGTGGCCGTGAAAACGGAGAACAGGTAAATCACAAGCGGGTGATCTCCTGCGTTTCCCGGGTGATCAACGCCAACCAGCAATGGGCAGACGTGTTAGCCTGCGCCGCAAATCCCGCTCTGCGATTTATCATTTCCAACACGACTGAGGCCGGCATCGTTTACGATGACGGTTGCCGTCAGGAAGATGCGCCACCCAAGAGCTTTCCGGCGAAACTGACTGCCTTTTTATATGAGCGCTTCACCCTGGGACTTCCCGGCTTTGTGATCCTGCCCTGCGAACTGATCGACTACAACGGCCGTGCATTGGCTAAGTGTATCGGTCAGTACATCGACCTCTGGAATCTGGGCGACGATTTCCGCGATTGTGTTTCCCGGGAAAACATCATCTGCGACACCCTGGTGGACCGCATCGTCACCGGTTATCCGAAATCTGAGGCAGCCGCTCTCTGTGAAGAGTTGGGCTACGACGACCAGATGATCGATACCGGCGAGGTCTTCGGTACCTGGATCATCGAAGGGCCGGAATCTCTGGCTTTGGAGCTGCCCTTTGCACAGGCGGGCCTCCCCATTCAGATCGTGAAGGATCACGCCCCTTATAAGCAGCGAAAGGTCCGCATTTTGAACGGAGCTCATACATCCATGGTTCTGGGCGCCTTCCTGGCTCACCAGGATATCGTCCGCGATTGCATGGAAAACGATGTGATTCGCAGCTTCCTGAACAAGGCACTATTTGAAGAGATCATTCCCACTCTGGATCTTCCTATGGATCAATTGACGGAGTTTGCAGCCTCGGTCATCGACCGGTTCAACAATCCCTATATCGACCATTCCCTTCTGGCCATCGCCCTGAATTCCACCTCCAAGTGGAAGGCCCGCGTGATGCCCAGTGTCTTGGAATACGTAAAACGCCGCGGTGAACTGCCGCCCTGTCTGACCCTTTCCTTTGCAGCATACATCGCCTTTTATCACAAGGCTCAGGCCCGGAACGGAAACTGTCTGGTGGGCTGCCGCGGAAACAGCGATGTGGAACCGGGCAACGTCTGCCCCAATACCACCTGCTCCAATTACTATGAAGTGAAAGACGACGATTGGGTCCTGGACTTCTTTGACGAGCATCGCAGCGATTCCGCAGAAGAGATCGTCCACGCTGTCATTCATAATGAACGGATGTGGGGAACCGCACTGGCCGGTTTGTCGGTAACGGATTCAGCCTCCGGTGCTGTCATCACCTTTGAAGCTGCCGTAACGGAAGCGCTGAAGCGGATCCAGGCCGTCGGCATGTATAAT
>JAFOGM010000122.1 GCA_017386805.1 Bacillota bacterium | reverse complement strand
TGTCAAAGGTGCCGTCACAGAGGGGAAAGCGCCCGCCGAATTTGCAGTAGCTGTCCCGGAACCTCTTCGTGCACAGGCAAGCCTTCTCTGGGTCACAGGCCCAGAAGCTGCTCTCCTCATCCATCAGACCTTGATCCCCTTCTTCCTGCACTCCGCCTTGTACTGCTTGAACTTCTCCGCGAAGATCTTGGCCACCGGGAAATCATCCAGAGGCGCAGCCTGTGCGCTGTCCTCTTCCCGGATATAGAGCGGAACGGATTTCAGGAAGTCGCCGGTCATCGGATCCCGAAGTGCCGTTACGCCGATCTGGATGTACTTGTCCATCAGGCTCCCTCCTCGCCGTTTTCTTCGATCAGATCGTCCACCGTGCACTTCAGCGCCCTGGACAGTTTATACAGGGTTTCGACGCTGGGCGACTGACGGCTTCCGTTTTCAATGCTGCTGATAGCTTGCTGGGAAACGCCGCTGATGGTTGCCAACTGCTGTTGGGTTAACCGCCGCTTTTTCCTCATTTTGTGTAAAATAATCATCTTCTATCGCCTCCGTACCGCAACCATGATATAAAATACAACAAATGTAGTGTGTTTGTCAACCCCTAATGTGATAGAATTTTCACGGTGCTATACTACAAATGTTGTAATTTTGTGGAAAGGGTGATATAATGGAAATCGGCGAACGGCTCAAGGAACTCAGGAAGAAGCGTGGAATGTCACAGGTGGAACTGTCAAAGGTCAGCGGAGTTTCCCAGCAAGCCATCAGCAACACGGAAACCGGAAGAAACGATCCGTCAGCTGAGACCATTCGGATGTTATCAAGTGCGCTGGGCGTTTCGACGTCTGAACTGCTTGGGGAGGATTTCATTCTTGAAGAGCACAAACTGACGCCGCGGGAGTACAAAATGATTTCGGAGTTCCGGAAGCTGAATCCATCCGGCCAGAAGCACATGATTGAACTGGCCACGATGTACCAGAATTTAGAAGAGTATCGGAGGAAATAGCCATGAAGAAAGCCATCCTAATCGTTGTAATGCTAATTTTTGTCGTCAGTTCTGCCTGTGCAGAGATCCCGGACATATCTGGATTGTCTTCTGATGAATTGCTTTCTCTGATCCATGAAGCCGAGAAAATACTGTTCAGCGAAAGATTAACGGAAGGTGTCAAGGTTCCTCCAGGGGTATATGTGGTTGGCGAGGACATCCCGGCTGGTACATACAGAATTGAAATAACAGATGGAACCGGTTTTTATGACATATATGATAAGCCAGACGGTAATTATTTGTATTCTGGTTTAAGTGGAAGCAGCTATGGCGTTACAGAATTGGGGAAAATTATCTTGGAAGATGGAAACATCGTTAAATTTGTTAATAGTACGTTCGTTTTTTATCCTTATGTAGGGATAATCTTCTGACTTGAGGTGGAACCATGAAGACCCAGCAGGAACTCCAGAACGCGGTCATATACGCCCGCTATTCATCCCACAGCCAGACGGAGCAGTCCATAGAAGGGCAGCTCCATGACGCGTACCAGTACGCGGAGCGCTGCGGATATCGTGTGGTGGGAGAATATATTGACCGGGCCCTGACCGGCACCTCTGATGATCGGCCGGACTTCCAG
>JAFOGM010000121.1 GCA_017386805.1 Bacillota bacterium | reverse complement strand
TCGTCCATGCTGGCTATTGGGATGCGTTTGAGCGAAGGGAAAATACAAAGTAAGATGTCCATGATCGCGGTGAATTATGTGGCCTGTCTGGTTGTGGGCGTTTGTTATACCGGTTTGGGAGGGCTGATTCCCAGTGGCGAAGGCGTGGCTCCTATGTTGGGGATGGGTGCCTTCAACGGCGTGTTCTATATGTTCGGGTTGGTACTGAATCAGTACAATATTCCGCGAAATGGTGTGGTTTTGACCTCGGTCTTCTCCAAGATGGGCGGTCTTTTGATTCCGCTGGTGATTTCCATTCTGGTCTTCCGGGAAGATCCGACCATGCTTCAAATCGTCGGTTTTATTGTCTCTATGATTTCCATTATTCTGATCTGTCAGGGTGGTGAGAAAGAAACGGCAAAGAAACTGTCCATCGGTGGATTGGTGATCCTGTTCCTTTCGGATGGCTGTGCGGGAATCATGGCCAAGGTGTTCCAGGAGATGGGAAACCCGCTTCTGAGTGATCACTTCCTGTTTATGACCTTCGGTGTGGCATTGATTTTATGTGTCATTGTCATTCTGATCAAAGGAGAACGTGTTGGAAAGAGCGAACTGTTCTTTGGACTTCTGATCGGGATCCCTAATTTTATGCAGGCAAAGTTCCAACTGATGGCTATGGAAACCATTCCGGCAGTCATTGTCTATCCCATGAAAAGTGTGGGGACCATTGTCGTCATTACGCTGGCTGGTGTCCTCATGTTCCGTGAAAAACTCAGTAAAAAGCAGTTGGCTGCGCTGACCACGATTTTGGTATCGCTGGTACTGTTGAATATCTAAGAGAACTCTTCGGAGTTCTCTTTTTTATGCATATTCATTTTATTATGCATATTGATGAATATTTAACAAATAAAAACGAAAAAAGTTGAAAAATAATGCATAAATATGATTAGCTTATGCAAATGATGGTGCTATAGTAAACTCATCGATCGACAGTAAATCAAATGACAAGTTTAACATACTTAGTCAAACACCAAAAGTCATAGGTCATAAAAGGAGAATAAAAATGAAGAGTTTAAGTATGAAGAAGTTATTCGCAATGTTAATGGTACTGGTTATGGTTCTGGATTGCTTCGCAGGCTGCGGCGGCGGAAGTGCTGAAGAAACCGGTGGAGAGGAAACCGGAGATATGTCCTTACAGAAAGTTCTGGACTCCGGAAAGTTACACGTAGCAGTTAGCCCGGACTATGCACCGTATGAATATCTGGATCTGATCACCGGTGAAATCAAGGGAAGTGACATCGAGTTCTCCAAGTACATCGCTGAACAGTTAGGCGTAGAAGTTGTTTTCGAACAGATGAACTTCGAAAGCCGCCTGGCAGCAGGTACCACCGGAAGTGTAGACTTAGTTATCACTTGTATGGGTTATAGCCCGGAAAGAGCTGAATCCATGGAACTGTCCGAACAGTACAATATCTTCAGCAACATGAAGAACACCGTACTGACCACCGCTGAAAAGGCTCCTACTCTGAACGTAGGCGAAGACTTCGCAGGTCTGAAGATCGCTGCGCAGAATGGTTCCACTATGTACGACAGAGCAGTGAATGAACTGCCCGGCGCAGAAGTACAGGCTGTTTCCTCCATCGCTGACGGTATCATGATGCTGCAGGACGGTAAGGTTGACGGCGTAGCTATGGCTCTGAACGTAGCAGAAGAATTCTGCGGAAACTACGATGGTCTGGGTATCGCTGAATTCCGTTTCGTAGCAGAAAAGAACGGTAACGTTGTAGGCGCACCTAAGGGCGACGCTGAAATCATCGCTAAGGTTAATGAAATCATTGCAGAAGCTACTGAAGCAGACCTGTTCGTTCAGTGGTTCGAAGAAGCTTCCGCAGATGCTGAAAAGCAGGGTCTGTAATCCCTGGAGGTATCCTCTATGAAGCCTGAAATTTTATTCTTAAAGCAGGAAGACGTAATTGAAGCAGGCGCTCTGGACATGCAGATGACCCTGGATATGGCAGAAAAAGCACTGAAGATGTGGGCTACCGGTGAACTGGATAACCCCACTAAGGTTGGTTTACACCTTCCGCAGCACGAATCCTTCTTCATCTCCATGCCGACGTACGTTGGCGGCGAAGATAAGATTGCCGGATTCAAATGGGCGGCGGAAGCGCGCAAGAACTACGGAAAGGGAATTCCTCTCGGCATCGACGTGACCGTACTGAGCGATCCCGAAACCGTACTGCCTTTCGCATTCATGGAAGCATCTCTGGTGACTGCCATGAGAACCGCGGCTTCCGCAGCCATCGGTGCGAAGTACCTGTGCAGAAAAGATTCCAAGAAGGCGACTCTGGTCGGCTGCGGTATCGTTGGCCGTGATGCCATCATGGCGACCACCCTGGCGGTTCCCTTCCTGGAAAAGATCGAAATCTATGACCTGAATATTCCCAAGGCCAAGGCTCTGGCAGAAGAATTCAAGGATAACGCGATTCCCGTTGTAGCCGTGGAAAACCTGGAAGAGTCCGCAAAGACTTCCGATATCGTCATCACCATGACCACCGCGCAGAAGGCCTTCTTCAAGAAGGAATGGCTGATGCCAAATGCAACTCTGGTGCAGATGGGACCCACTGACGTGGAAGGCGATTGCATCACCGATGCGGCGCAGATCTACGTGGATAACTGGTATCAGATCATCGGCAGCGGCGACGGCAGCGTGGCTCAGCTCCACAAAGCTGGTAAGATCAAGAAGGAAGATGCCACCGAACTGCGCTACGTAGTAGCCGGTATGGCAGAAGGCCGTAAGAGCGACGACACTCTGGTTACTTATTGTTCTTTAGGTCTGGGAGCCATGGACATCATCATCGCGTACCAGCTCTATAAGAACGCTAAGGCGAAGGGCCTGGGCACCGTCCTGAATCTGTGGGATGCACCGCTGTACGTATAACGAATTCACTTGCCGTCATTCACCATGCAAAGGCAATCAAAAATCGAGGTTCGAAAGAACCTCGATTTTTTTCGTGTCATATAGTTTCGATTTAGAACATGACCCCTGCAGCGTTGCAGAAGATACCGCTGAGGATACTGATGGTGGCCAGAATTGCTAAAATCTGAGCATTTTCCCGCATGTGATGGCGGTTGACCCGGAACAGGATCACCCAGGCCAGGCCGCTGTTGATCAGTAGACCGGCGAGAGCCGTTCCGAAGGAGATTGCTTCGGCGATATAAAGCTCCGTCAGCACTACGCTGGCAGCGCAGTTGGGAATCAAGCCTACGAGACAGGACAGCACCGGGGCGAAGATCCCGGCGTTGGTCACAAAACTGCGGACTCCGTCCAGTCCGACCCATTCGATGATTCCGTTGAGGATCAGGGTAACTAAAAAGATGATTGCAAAGATGCTGAAGGTATGGTGGATCGCACTCTTCAAAGGAGAATTGTGCTCGCAGTCACAGTGGTCGTCCTCACAGATTTCGTGGATATGGTCCGGATTCACGTGAGGGTGAAGGAACTGGTCAATGATAAAGCCAGTAAAGAT
>JAFOGM010000120.1 GCA_017386805.1 Bacillota bacterium | reverse complement strand
GTCGAAACCGTTGCGAATATGGGGTCCCAATGCTATAATGATTATGTATGTGTAAACTCAAATCGCAAACTCTAATTGAACTCAAGGAGGTTCCATAATGAAATACGATTTTGAATATTTCCAGAAGAGCGCTGACTATGTCCGTTCCAAGATCGACTTCACACCGGAGATCGGTATCATCCTGGGCACAGGCTGCGGTCCTCTGGCAGAGGAAGTGGAAAATCCGGTGGTGATCCCTTACGGTGACATTCCCAACTTCCTGGTATCCACCAATCCTGACCACGCCGGTAAGCTGATCCTGGGTACTCTGGCTGGTAAAAAAGTAGTTTGTATGTCCGGTCGTTTCCACTATTATGAAGGTTACGATTTCGAACAGCTGACCGGTCCCATCCGTCTGTTCAAACTGCTGGGTGTTCAGAAGACCATCGTGACCAATGCAGCAGGCGCTGTGAATACCAGCTATGCTCCCGGTGACGTTGTGATCCTGAAGGACCACATCAATCTCATGGGCGTTGCTCCCACCAGAGGCCACAATGTGGAAGAATTCGGTCCCCGCTTCTTCGACGTTTCCGATATCTACGCGAAAGCACTTCGCGACATCGCTCACGAATGCGCAGAACGTACTACCTTAAATGTACACGAAGGTGTTTACTTCTTCATGTGCGGTCCGCAGTTCGAAACCGCTGCTGAAATCAGAGCCATCCGCGTTCTGGGCGGCGACTGCGTCGGCATGTCCACCGTTCCTGAAGCGCTGACCGCAGCACAGTGCGGAATGCCCCTGCTGGGTCTCTCTCTGATGACCAACATGGCTACGGGCGTGACCACCGAAAAGCTGGGCGGTGCGGAAGTCAACGAAACCGCTGCTTCTGTGGAAGTTCCCTTCAAGGAATACATCAAAGACATCTTAATGCACATGTAATCTAACGCTTCGGCGTTTCCATTGCAATATACAGGAGATCAAAATTATGAAATTACTGTTTAAAAACGCTTCGATCCTGATGGAAGACTGGTCCGTTCTGAAGGACGCTTTCCTGGGAATCGACGGCGACACCATCTGCTACATCGGTCAGGACCGTCCTCAGGAAGACTATGATTCCGAAAAGGATATGTCTGGAAAGCTGCTGATGCCCGGTATTTACAACATGCATGCTCACTCCCCCATGAGTATCCTGCGTGGGATCGGAAGCGGCCTGCCTCTGGACAAGTGGCTGTTCGACGCTATCTTCCCCGTGGAAGCCAGAATGGTTCCGGAAGATATCTCTGTAGCTACCCGCATCAACTTAATGGAAATGATTGCTTCCGGTACGGTCAGCTTCACCGACATGTATGACCAGACCTGGGTCACCTTAGACGAAGTGGACAAAGCTGGAATCAAGGCAAACCTCTGCCGCCCGATCCAGTGCTTCGACCCCAATGAAAAGTACGAAGACAACTTCCGTTCCAAGGAATCTATCAAGCTGTATCACGACATCAATGCCATGAACAACAGCCGCATCAAGGCAGACTTCTCCATCCATGCAGAATACACCAATCACCCCCACATCGTTGCTGCTTATGCAGAAGAATGCAACAAGCTGGGCGGCCGTGTCCACTTGCACCTGTCCTAAACCAAGAAGGAACACGAAGAATGTAAGCAGCGTCACGGAAAGACTCCTGCCCGCTTCTTCTACGACCTGGGCACCATGGACATTCCGGTAATTGCAGCTCACTGCGTTTGGGTGGATGACGAAGACCTGGATCTGCTGAAGGAAAAGAACGTGACCTGCGTTCACAACCCCACTTCCAACATGAAGCTGGGCAGCGGTTTCATGCCGATCCAGAAGATGCTGGACAAGGGTATCCGCGTCTGCATCGGTACCGACGGTGACGCTTCCAACAACAATCAGGACATGTTTGAAGAAATGCACATGGCAGCTGTGATCCACAAGGGCTACCACCTGGATCCCACCATGCTGACCAACAGCGAACTGCTGACCATGGTAACCAAGAACGGTGCTGAAGCTCAGGGCCGTGAAAACTGCGGTGCTCTGAAGGTTGGTTACAAGGCTGACGTGATTGCTATCGACATGGATCGTCCGCACTTCCTGCCGGCTCACGACATCCCGTCCCTGCTGCTGTACTCCGCTCATGGTTCCGACGTTGTCATGACCATGGTAGACGGTAAGATCCTGTACGAAAACGGCGTATTCCTGACCATCGACTTCGAAAAGGCAAAGTTCGATCTGGACGCCGCTGTAAAGCGTTTATTCTAGAAAGGAAAGACAAATGGAAAGAGCAGATAAAAATCTGGCGTTTATGCTCCAGTATGAAAATATTGCATGGTACGAAAACGGTAAGGTTCGCATCTTAGACCGTCGTATCTATCCCACCAAGGTGGAATTCGTGGAATGCACCACCCATCAGGAAGTAACCAAGGCTATCACTGACATGGTTACCCAGAGCGCTGGTCCCTACACCGCTGCTGCTATGGGTATGGCTCTGGCTGCATACGAATGCAGAAACATGAACGAAGCCGCTCAGAAGGACTACCTGAGAAAGGCTGCTTACACCATCTCTCACGCTCGTCCCTCCACTGTGGACAGAATGGTGAGAATCTGCGAAGGCTGCTATCAGGTAGCTGAAATCGCTCTGGCTTCCGGTATCGATGTACCTCAGACCATCGTTGACCACACCATCCGCACCAATAACGACAGATATAACAAGATCAAGAAGATCGCAAAGCACTTAGTGGACATGTTCCCCCAGAACGGTAAGGTTCTGACCCAGTGCTTCGGCGAAACCATCGTTGGCCAGATGCTGGCAGAAGCCCGCGAACGCGGCAACGATCTGAAGATCTACTGCGCAGAAACCCGTCCTTACTTCCAGGGCGCAAGACTGACTGCCAGCGTGGCAAAGGACATGGGCTTCGACGTGACTCTGATCACCGACAACATGCCGGCGTATGCGATCCAGAACGAAAAGATCGACGTGTTCACCTCTGCAGCTGACGTTATCTGTCAGGACGGCCACGTTGTCAACAAGGTTGGTACCTTCCAGATCGCTATCGTTGCCAAGTACATGGGTATCCCTTACTTCGTAACCGGCGCTCCTGACAAGGGTCATCCCACCGTGGAATCCACCCACATCGAAATGCGTGATCCCGACTTCGTACTGCAGGCTATGGGTGTCCGCACTGCTATGGAAGGTGTTAAGGGTTACTATCCTTCCTTCGACATCACTCCGCCCCACCTGGTATCCGGCGTAGTGACCGATGCAGGTATCTACTCTCCCTACGACCTGCGCCGCTACTTCGAAGAAGGCAACGGTGGTGAAT
>JAFOGM010000119.1 GCA_017386805.1 Bacillota bacterium | reverse complement strand
TGAATTTCCGGAAACAAGAAACGACGCGGAGCTGGCTTTGAAGATCCGTCAGGCCAGTGAACGACTAGGGATCGCTGTGGCGAAGGACGTGAAGCCGGACCGCGGCTCGGAAGACTTCGGCTGGTTCGGAAGAAAGACAAAGCTCGGTTATTTCTGCATCGGAAACGGGGAGGATTATCCATCGGTTCACGATGCCAAGTTTGACTTTATCGATGAACAAATGAAAACGGCCACGGCAGTATTCCTGGAATTGATCAAATAAAGAATAAAAAAACGAGTTATTTCTTACTGAGGGTTCAGTAAGAGATAGCTCGTTTTGTTTTTTGGAGTTTATTGTTTTACAACAGTGCTTTTTTGTTTTTCGTTCACCACAGGATCCTTAGGCTGTTTGGGAGCACTTTCTATAGTGGGCTTCTGCAGGTTTTGCAGATATTCTCTATAGACCGAGCTGACAGCGGCAGGGTCTTTGCTGACGTCTTCCAGAAACCGTCTGTTCGCCGTTATGGTTTCTTTTATTTTGCCTTTTGTAAATTGGAACAGATTCAGTTTTTTAAAGGCTGGATCCTTCTGAAGGGTGGCGACATTCTTTGTTACACTCTCGTCAGACAAAGAGGCTGTCAACGTTTCAGGAGTGATCTTCTTTTCCTGCAGAGAAATTTCCAGCGTCTTATAGTACAACAGCTTTGCTACTGCAAGATTCATGGTGGCGCCATTAAAGTCCTTCAGGGTGTTTTCTGCAACTTCCTTCTGTTTGTTTTGCAGCTGCTTCAGGGGATCTTCCGGTTCCGGCTGGGAGCCGAAGAGTTCATAATCATCTTCTTCTGTAAAGAGCTGGACATCGTCCATAAAGTCGCCCATGATCATGTCGCTTACGGTGTTGGTAATGTCGGAAACCAGGTTGCTCATTTTGCTGATGACGCCTTCAGCCTGGTTCTCCTCGGGCTTCTTTTCTTCCTCAGGCTTCTTCTCCTCGTTTTGTTTTTCCTCGGGCTTCTTCTCCTGCGGCTTTTCGTTGACAGGAGGAGCTGGAACGGGATCGAAGCCGAAGATCTCGAGATCGTCGTCTGTAAAGAGCTGGAGGTCATCCCCGAAGTCGTCCAGGACGCCATTTTTTATGACATCTTTTACTTCGGAAACGGTGTTGCTCACTCCGTCGACAATCGCCTTGGCTGTCTGGGTGACTACCTTGTTGGTCTCCTGAACGATCTCTGTTACCTGCTCGGTGATGGACTTGGAGGGCTCCGGAGCCTTTTCGGGAGCCTTTTCGGGAGCCTTTTCCGGAACCTCTCTTTGAATGCCCAGTATTTCGCTGACAGCTATGCCGTCCTCCAGCGGATTTTTCAGATCCAACATGCCGCTGACAGTTTTCGCGTCCACACCCAAGATCTCCAGCATATAATCCTGCATATCCCTGATTGCTGCTCGTTCTGCTCTGCCTCCGCGGGTCAGATAACGGCTGAAGAAATTGCGTTGTTCATACCGGTTCTTCATTTCGCGCAGATTCAGCACGCTGGTCAGCAGTCGGCGATTGTCTTCATTCGGGTCTTTTCCTCTGACATAGAGCTGTGCCTTTCCCTCCGGGGAGAGCACTGGTTTATCGAGATTGTGTTTGAAATTTTCCCAAAGCTGCTGCGGAGTCGGATGGGATAGCTTTTTCGCCGCCTGAGCGATCTGCTTTTCAAGGTCGCTTTCCTCGTTAAACAGACTGTGGCGGGAGACACCGGCCAACAGCTTTCTTTCCTTCTCGCTCATTTCCACGTCAGCGTGAGCGGCAGGTGTCTGAGGAAGGAAGCTGATGGGTGCTTCCAGATAGTCGGTGTTATTGGCCAGATCCAGCGTGAATTTTTGGAAGATATCGCCCAAATGTCGGGCGGCGGTGTTCATCTGAGCCTCCACCAGCTGACGGTTATATATGGCGGAGGTGGAGTCATCGTGCTGCTTTCGAATAGCGTCCAGGCACTTTTCCAGTTCTTCCTGGTAAGTTGTGCGGATGATGTGAGGCATGACCTTCTTGCGCCAGCTGATGTCCGTCAGTGTATTGCCGCCTTTGGAGGCGGTAGCATGAAGCTCCTTCAGGACGGCCTGAAAATCTGGCGCATAGCCGCAGACGTTGAACATATCCGTAGCCAGGGCTTCGTCAAAAACGATGCTGCCGGAAAAAGCGGTGTTTGCCACAGATGTACCGTCGGGATAAAAGTAATCTCGGGTGAAGTATCCGTCAGCCATGTCTTCCGCCATGTTGAAAGCGCTTTCTGCAGCGGCACCGGCGATTTTCATACCGACCTTTTGCGCCAGACTGGAATCCTCGCTGAAATTCTTGCCCTTGATCTGCACGGGTTTTGCATCCTTTAAAGAGTTCTCTGTAGCAGAAGCAGCGTAACGAATGGCGTCCTTTGTCAAATGATTGGCAAAGGCCATCACGCCTTCGTATAACTTATTTGTGAAATACTCGTAGGTTGTGTTTTCAAAACGTTTTACTCGGCCCATGGCCTTTTCTTCCCAACGTTCTAATTTTGGCATAAGCAACTCCTTTGTGTATGTAAATGTGTTTTGTAACAAGTGCTTTTTATGAACACCTCTGAAAAGCGAAAAAGGTTTCATTCTTTTTAAAAAATATAGGTTTTTTGAAAAATTTTTAGAATTGATTAACCTCCGGAAAATAGCGGGTATAATTATGATAAGATAAAGACAAAGTTAGATAGGGAGACCTGAAGAAAGGAAATTCCATGGAAATCGAGTTAAAATATCTGATCAATGATGAAAGAAATGCAGAAACCATCTGGACCGAACTCCAAAGCCATGAAGGAGTTGTGGACGGAAGTGCGGAGGAAAAACTGATGCACGCGGTGTACTTCGATGCGGTTGATGAGCGTCTGTCGAAAGAAAAGATCGCAGTTCGTGTTCGCCGGGAGGGCGAAGAACTGGTTGCCACCTGTAAGTGGGGCGGAAACCAGAGAGACGCCGCAGGCGGCGGAGATGCGGTCCATATCCGACCGGAACTGAATGTCCCGGTGGCTGACGACAGTTGGTTCGCAGCGCCGCCTTCCGATCTGTTCGGTGACTGTGAGATCGGTCAACGCATTCTGGAACTTCTGGGTGATGAACCGTTGGTACCGCTTCTGGAAACAAAGTTTATTCGTCGATTGGTACAAATCCGTATGGCTGCAGTGGGTGGCGAAGGATTTCTGCTCTGCGAGGCGGCGGTGGATACAGGAAGTATCGTAGCTGGAACCAAGTCGGAGCCCATTTGTGAACTGGAACTGGAGCTTTTGGCCGGCGATGACCGTACGCTGATGGACCTGGGTGCAGAACTGGAAGCCCGGTACGGGCTGGTTCCCGGAAAGAAGAGTAAATTCGCCCGGGGAAAGGCTCTGCGCAATGGAAAATAAACATTTTTAGGCTTTACAGACGAGAAATTAAACGGTATAATATACGGTGCACATTTGTGCATTTTTGAAACGGTTCAATATTTTTAGGAGGATATATCACAATGAATTTCACACTGATCAGTAAAGAAAAGAACACAGCTAAGTTCACTATGGCCTTCACCGGCGAAGAGTTCGACAAGGCAGTGACTGCTGTTTACCAGGCTAACAAGGGTAAGTTCGCTGTTGACGGTTTCCGTAAGGGTAAGGCTCCTCGTTCCAGAATCGAAGCTGTATACGGCCACGGCGTATTCTTTGAAGATGCCATCGATAACATGCTGAACGAAGCATATCCGGAAGCTCTGAGAACTCTGGAACTGGCTCCCGTTGATCGCCCCGACATCGCTTTCGGTGATGAACCCTTCGAAAAGGGTAAGGGCTTCGAAGCTACCGTTACCGTTACTGTTGCTCCCGAAGTAGAAGTTAAGGACTACAAGGGCGTTCAGATCGAAAAGGTAGAACATCCTGTGACCGACGAAGACGTTCAGAAGGAACTGGAAGCAGTTCAGAAGAGAAACGCTCGTATGGTTGTTGTTGAAAGAGAAGCTCAGGAAGGCGACACCGTGATCCTGGACTACGCTGGTTTCTGCGGCGAAGATCAGTTCGAAGGCGGTACTGCTGAAAGACAGTCCCTGAAGCTGGGTTCCAAGACCTTCATCCCTGGTTTCGAAGAACAGCTGGTTGGCGCTGCTGCTGGTGCTGACGTTGACGTAAAGGTAACCTTCCCTGAAGAATACCACGCTCCTGACCTGGCTGGTAAGGAAGCTGTTTTCAAGTGCCACATCCACGAAGTAAAGACCGAAGAAATGCCCGAACTGAACGATGATTTCGCTATGGACGTTTCCGACTTCGATACTCTGGACGAATACAAGGCTGACATCAAGGCTAAGCTGGAAAAGTCCGCTGAAGAATCCGCTAAGTTCGAAATGCAGAACGCTGTTCTGACCAAGATCTGCGAAGCTACCGAAATCGAAATTCCGGAAATCATGTTCGAAGACGAAGCAGAAGCTATGCTGAATGACTTCGCTATGCAGCTGCAGCAGTCCGGCATGAGCCTGGATATGTACACTCAGTACCTGGGTAAGGACAAGGCAGCTCTGAAGGCTGAACTGCGTCCGGATGCAGAAAAGAGAGTAAAGACCAGACTGGTACTGGATGCTATCGCTAAGGCTGAAGCTGTTGAAGTTTCTCAGGAAGAAATCGACGCTGAAGTACAGGCAATCGCTGACATGTACAAGATGAATGTAGAAGAAGTCAGAGGTATGCTGAACCTGGAAATCTACAGCTCCATGATGGGCGACATCAGAACCAGAAAGGTTCTGGCTATGCTGGTTGAAACTGCTGACGTTCAGTAAGTCAACACATAATTAGATCATAATAGTTATTGTTCGTGCCGGATGGGGCTGTCCCGATCCGGCACGGATACAGTTAAGGGGGTAACGAGATGAGTTTCATTCCATATGTAGTAGAACAGAGCGGACGCGGAGAACGCACCTACGATATTTATTCCAGACTTCTGAAAGACAGAATCATCTTCTTAGGGGACGAAGTGAATGATGTAACAGCCAGTCTGATCGTAGCTCAGCTGTTGTTCTTGGAATCGGAAGATCCTGATAAAGACATCAGTTTCTATATTAACAGCCCGGGTGGTTCCATCACTGCCGGAATGGCCATCTTCGATACGATGCAGTACATCAAGCCCGATGTATCCACCATCTGTGTAGGTATGGCTGCTTCCATGGGCGCCTTCCTGCTGGCTGCCGGAGCGAAAGGTAAGAGATATGCTCTTCCCAATGCGGAGATCATGATCCACCAGCCGCTGGGCGGAATGCAGGGCCAGGCAGAGGACATGCGCATCCAGGCGGAACGCATCCTCCGCATGAGAGAAAAGCTGAATACGATCCTCAGCGAACGTACCGGCCAGCCTCTCGAAAAAATTGCTAAGGACACCGACCGGGACTACTTCTTGGAACCGGACGAAGCCGTGGAATACGGCCTGATCGACGCGGTGATCCGCGAAAGGTAGGTAATATCACATGGCGAAATATGATGAAACCAAACAGCTGAGATGCTCGTTCTGCGGAAAGCCGCAGGATCAGGTACGTCGACTGGTTGCCGGTCCCAACGTATACATCTGTGACGAATGCATCGAACTGTGCCAGGAGATCATCAGTGAGGAATTTGCGCAGACCCTGCATGAAGAAGCCACACTGACATCCTCCGCCCTTCCGAAACCCAGAGAAATCGTGGAAGCCCTGTCCGATTATGTCATCGACCAGGACGAAGCGAAGAAGATCCTGGCGGTAGCGGTGTATAACCACTACAAGAGAATCCAGGCTCTGGATAAGAAGAATAAGGAAAATGATGTTGAGATCCAGAAGAGCAACATCGTCATGCTGGGACCCACAGGTTCCGGTAAGACCTTACTGGCTCAGACCCTGGCGAAGATCCTCAACGTTCCCTTTGCCATTGCAGATGCTACGGCGCTGACAGAAGCAGGTTACGTAGGGGAAGACGTAGAAAACATTCTGCTGAAGCTGATTCAGGCAGCAGATTACGATATTGAAAAGGCACAGAAGGGTATTATTTATGTGGACGAAATCGATAAGATTGCCCGTAAATCCGATAACCCCTCCATTACCAGAGATGTCAGCGGTGAAGGCGTACAGCAGGCACTGCTGAAGATCCTGGAAGGAACTGTGGCGAATGTTCCACCCCAGGGTGGAAGAAAACATCCCCAGCAGGAATTTATCCAGTTTGATACCACCAATGTACTGTTCATTTGCGGCGGTGCTTTCGATGGTATGGACAAAATCATCCAGAGACGTCTGGGGGAAAAGACCATCGGTTTCAATGCGAAGCTGATGGAGATGAGAAAGGACGATACCGCATCTCTGCTGAAGAAAGTTCAGGGTGAAGACTTACTGAAGTTTGGTCTCATTCCGGAATTCATCGGCCGTCTTCCGGTGATGGTTACCCTGGAAGATCTGAACAAAGATGCACTGGTACGCATCATCAAGGAACCGAAGAACGCGATCCTGAAGCAGTACAAAAAGCTGTTTGAAATGGACGGCGTTGATCTGGAGATCGAAGAAGACGCGATTCTGCGTGTAGCTGAACTGGCAATCGAACGCAAGACCGGTGCCAGAGGTCTCCGAAGCATTTTAGAACACATCATGACTGACATCATGTATGAGATTCCCTCTCGTGACGATATCCAGAAGGTCATCATCACCAGAGGAACCATCGACTGCGGAACCGGCCCGGCTCTGGTTTTGAAGCCGGTAGAAGGCGAAACTGAACAATCCGCATCGTAAGAAATGAACAGGACAGCCTGTCTCAAAAACCTTTGTTTTTGAGACAGAGCTGTTGTTTTATATCATTGGAAAGGAGGGAACCAGGATGTTTGATAAGGAAAACGATGAAAAGAAGGAACTGAATGAAGAAGTTCTGAAGGAAGAACAGGCGGGAATGATCGAATCGGAACATCCCGAAGAGATCCCTGAAACTGAAGAAAACGAAGATGAAGAAAATGCGGAAGAAGCTGTCAAGATGACAGTGATGCCGCTGATCCCTCTGCGGGGACTGACCGTGTTCCCGGAAATGGGTCTTCACTTTGATATTGGAAGAGAAAAATCCATCGTTGCTCTGGAAAGAGCTATGATGATGAATCAGACTGTCTTTCTGGTATCCCAGAAAGACGCAGAAACCGATCTGCCCACCGTGGATGATTTCTATCACATCGGTACCATTGCTAAGATCAAGCAGATGCTGAAGATGCCCGGTGATAATATCCGCGTACTGGTGGAAGGTGTTTGCCGAGGCGAAATCGACACTCTGATCAAAGAAACTCCCTATTTTAAGGCACGTGTAAAGCAGATTCCGGAACAGCAGTATCCGGAAGGCGTTCCCACAGATCTTCTGGCTCT
>JAFOGM010000118.1 GCA_017386805.1 Bacillota bacterium | reverse complement strand
GTCGTAGCGCAGAGCCAGTTCCAGGGCCGCTTCCAGCTGACCGCGGTCCTTCGCCTTGGACAGACCCACCGAGGAGCCCATGTTTGCCGGTTTGATAAAGCAGGGATAACCGCAGATCTCTTCCACGCTGTCCATCAGGGCTTCGGGATCCGCCTGGATTTCTTCCCGGTTGGTGCGGATGTAGCGGGGCTGCGCCAGTCCTGCCATAGCGAAGGTATCTCTGGCCACGATCTTATCCATGGCCACTGCGCTGCTCAATACGCCGCAGCCGCCGTAGGGGATATCCATGATTTCAAATAAGCCCTGGATGGTCCCATCCTCTCCGAAGGGTCCATGTAAAATGGGCAGGGCAAAGTCGATGCGGTTTTTCAGCGCCAGAGGGCTGTCGCCGTACATGAGGATCTGGTACTGATCCGGGTGGTCGGCTGCAGCCTGTTCCGCCATGGCCTCCCAGCTTCCATCTTCGATGCAGTCCACAGGGCCGTCATACAGAAGCCACTTTCCTTCTTTTGTGATCCCGATCATGACGATCTGGAATTTCGTCTGGTCGATGGCCCGCAGTACCGAGCTGGCCGACATCAGCGAAACTTCATGTTCTCCCGATCTTCCGCCGAAAAATACACCTAATTTGATCATAGTCATCTCTCCATAAACTCTCATTTTGAAATCGCAAACGGCCGCTGACGCGTACGCTGGCGGCCGTATGTTCTTTTCGTTTCGGGTTTCCCGATTAGTTCTGCTGGGCTTTCAGCAGGTCGCGGATCTCCTTCAGCAGTTCTGCTTCGGTGGGTTCCTTGGGCTTTGCCGCTTCTTCGGCAGCGATGCGAGCCGCTTCTTCCGCAGCCTTGGCTTCTTCTTCCGCTCTCTTCTTGGCTTCGGTGATGTCCTTTGCCTTGTTGATGCCCTTCACCACGAACATGATGGAGAAGCCGATGATGAAGAAGTCGATCACAGTCTGAATGAAGTTCCCGTAGGTGATGGCGGTTTCGATGACGGAACCGTCTTCTGCCACCTTAGAGGCAATGACCCACTTCAGATCCTTGAAGTCCACACCGGCAGTCAGCATTCCGATCACCGGGGTGATCAGGTCGGATACCACGGAAGATACCACTTTGGAGAAGGCGCCGCCTACAACAACGCCGACAGCCATGTCAACAACGTTACCCTTCAGAGCAAACTTTTTGAAATCATCAATAATCTTCATATTTCGTACCTCGCATTACAGCATTTCTTCCAACAGGCGTTCCAGATGTTCCTTGTCGAAGTGATACTTGGTTCTGCAGAACTGACAGGTCAGCTCCGCTTCTCCGTCTTCTTCCAGAATGGTCTTGAAGTCGGTCACGCCGATGCTCATCAGCGCCTTTTCCAGACGTTCGGTGGAGCAGTCACATTCCCAGCCGATGTCTCTGGTTTCCTTGGGGATCACGGCGAATTCTTCCGGCATCGTCGCAAAGATGCGATTCAGCAGATCTTCCATGATGGCTTCTTCGGTCTTTCCTGCACCGTCTCTGGTGACTTCTTCCACCAGGGTGGAGATGGGTGTCATCTGATCCAGTAAGGGTTCCAGCGCATCCACGGACGCCATGTCCGCTCCGGGCAGCATCTGAATGATCATGCCGCCGGCAGCCGCTACGCTCAGGTCGGTGTCCACGCGGACGCCCAGAGCTACGGAGGAGGACTGCTGTTCGGATACGAAGAAGTATGCGGTCAGGTCTTCTGCGATTTCACCGTTGACCAGTTCGATTCTTCCCACGTAGGGTTCTTTCAGACCCATGTCCTTGATGACGGTCACGTGACCGATGCCCAGGGCGTTGCCCACATCCAGCTTTCCGTTGGACTTCAGAGGAAGATCCACGTCGGGGTTGGAGATGTAGCCCTTCACCTGGCCGAAGCCGTTGGCGGTTGCTAAGATTTCTCTTGCCGGGCCGTCGCCCTTGAACTGTACTGTTAACTTATCTTTCTGGTTCTTCATCATCAGACCCATGATCCCTGCAGCGGTGAGAACACGGCCCATGGCCGCGGTTCCCAGCGGGGTAGTATCGTGGATCTTTCTGGCATCTTCCACCATGGAGGTGGTGATTGCCAGGTAGACGCGGAAGGAACCGCTTTTATCCATAGCGATAATTGCTTTATTCATTTGTACTCCTTAACTCAGCCGCACCTGGCGGCGATTTCTTTCTTTATTTGTTGATCAGTTCGGTCATTTCCGCCTTCATAGCAGCGATGATGTTCAGGGAATCTTCCGGAGAAGTACCGCGGGCGCTCAGATAGATCTTCAGCTTCGGTTCGGTACCGGAAGGACGAACGATAACACTGGAACCGTCTTCCAGGTTGTATTCCAGAACGGTGGACTTGGGCAGGCCGGTATCGTCCTTACCGTAGTCGATCTTGTTCACAACAGCCTTACCGTTGACGGTGGTCAGCGGGTTCTGTCTCAGGGCTTCGATGATGGAAGCCATCTTATCCATACCTGCTGCACCTTCGAACTGGAAGTCCATCAGGTCATTCTTGTAATAACCGTACTGATCGTACAGGTCGTTTAAGTGAGCCACCAGGGTCTTTCCTGCGCTCTTGTAGAAGGAAGCCATTTCGCAGATCAGCATGGATGCGTTCACAGCGTCCTTATCACGTACGTAGGGACCGGACAGGTAGCCGTAGCTTTCTTCGAAGCCCAGAACGTATCTTGCTTCTTCGCCCTTGTCTTCCAGCATCTTGATCTGTTCACCGATGTACTTGAAACCGGTCAGAACGTTCTTCACTTCCACGCCGTAGTTCTTAGCTACAACGTCGGTCATCTTGGAAGATACGATGGTCTTTACGCAGATGGGGTTTTCCGCCAGCTTCTTTACCTGGCAGAGGAAGTCCAGCAGCAGTACGCCCACTTCGTTACCGGTCAGCAGAACGTAGTCGCCTTCGTGCTTCACAGCGATACCCACGCGGTCAGCGTCCGGGTCGGTTGCCAGCAGCAGGTCGGGGGTACCCAGTTCTCTGCACATAGCCAGGCCCAGTTCCAGCGCTTCCTTCTTTTCCGGGTTGGGATAGGAGCAGGTGGGGAAGTTGCCGTCCGGCAGTTCCTGTTCCTTGACGATGTGGACCTTACCTACGCCGATTTCTTCCATGATGCGGCGTACGGGCTTGTTTCCGGCACCGTTCAGTGCGGTGTAAACCACTTCTAAGTTCTTGCAGCCATTGAAGCCGGTGCTTTCCTTCTTCACTGCTGCGATATAAGCATCGATGGTTTCCTGGGGGATGTAGTTCACTGCGCTGTCGTCAGCGGCAACCTTCACGTCTGCGAAGATATCCAGCTTTTCGATTTCGTGCAGCACTTCGTCCGCCTGATCGCCGCTCATCTGGCAGCCTTCATCGTTATATGCCTTGTAGCCGTTGTACTTGGCCGGGTTGTGGCTGGCGGTGATCATGATCCCCGCTGCACAGCCGTAGTGTCTTACTGCGAAGGACAGAGCCGGGGTGGGCATCAGTTCGCTGTACAGATATACGTCGATATCGTTGGCAACCAGAACTCTCGCCGCGATATTCGCAAATTCCTTGGACAGGTTTCTGCTGTCGTAGGAGATGGCTACGGAAGCTCTCTTACCCTTCTTGAACAGAGTCTTCTTCACAGCGTAGTGATTGTTTACGTAGTTCGCCATACCCTGAGTCGCCTTCGCTACGGTATGTACGTTCATACGGTTGGTACCTGCGCCTAATACGCCTCTCAGACCACCGGTACCGAATTCCAGTTCCTTATAGAAACGTTCGTAGATTTCGTCCAGAGCTGCGGGGTCTTCCGGATTCTGTTCCAGAGCCTTGGTGTACACTTCCAGTTCTGCTCTCAGATCCTTGTCTAACTTGGAATTGTCCATCCAGGTCTTGCACTGCTGTAATACGGTTTCATATTTTCCTGTGCTCATAAGATCTTTCTCCCTTCGATTCTTATTTATTTCCATTTGAAACCCGCTCTTCCCGCGGGATATGCTTACAAATCTGCAGTGATTCTTTCGTGAATTTCTGCACCTTGTGCATGTCGAATTTTGTCGAAAAAATCCGCGCATCACAAAATGAAGGCATAGTGCCTACACATAGTTAAGTGTACCACAAAAACTTGTTCCTGAGAATAGAAAAGACTGCGTTTTCCAAAGAAATCACAGTCTTTTCACATTTGCTGCTATGCTTGAATGGTGTTACACAACTTTAGTTTTTTGAGCTCAGGCTGTCGATGAGCTCCAGGGTTTTGAACCGCAGTTCCAGTTTTACCGGCTGACCGGTGTTTCGACCTTCCTCCGCGGCCTGAACCAGCGGATCGTATTTGGCCGGCAGCGGAACCAGGCATTCCGGCCGCTCCGCCGCTTCCAGCGGCTCCGCGCCCACCAGACACAGGGGCGGAAACAGGACGCACCACCAGTTCTGACCTTTTCCTGCGCCGATGGTCACATTGAGAGCCTCGTACTGTCCCTCCGGAAAGGTCACGTTATCGTAGGTCTTTTCCGGAATGTCACAGACCTCCAGCCGGGCCGTCACCGGGTAGTCCTCCCCCAACGTCCGGACGATCTGTTTTCCCGTGGCTTCGATGTCCTCCAGATGGGTCTCCACATAGGCCCGCACTTCTTCCTGGGTCAACTCCACCCTGCCTTCCACGGGATCCGCCGTGGCCATGGTGTGGACCGCCAGATTATTGTTAATGGCTTTCAAAAGGCCATCCCGAACCCGCAATTTCAACGCCTGATCTTCCGGCGAATCGCTGTTGGCAATCACATGAAACCGCAGAAAGTCGCTGTTGGACAGCGGCTCCGCCTGGACCGCCGGACTGGTATAAAAGGCCATGACACACAGGATCAATGCCGCGGCCGCCATCATTCGTCTTGAACTCATATCCCATTCCCCTTTGCTTTTGTTTGATCGTTCTGGTATCAGTGTAGCCGCGGGTATCCTGTTTTATACAACAGAGTTTCAAATTTTGTGAGGCCTCAGGCCGTCACCCTATTTTACGATCAGCAATTTCGTTCCGGCTTCCAGAACTCCATCCATGGGAATTTGGTTGATGCTGGCCACCGCTTCCATGGTGGTTCGGTATTTCCGGGCGATGTTCCAGAGGGTATCTCCCCGGCGGGAAATGTAAAGGACCAAGCCCGGTCGTTCCTGCTGCGGACCGGTTTCTTCCACGAAGCCCACATTCCGGATCAGGGGGCACTGTTTCTTTCGGATCACCGCCCCGTTCATCTGGATCACCGCATTCACTTCCACTTGACGGTCGTTGAGCCGGTCACAGCGCAGCTCTTTCAGAACCACATCGTTATCCGGGAGCGAAGCCGCAGGCGGAGCGGTTGCCGCGCCCAAGGGCGAAGCGGCCGCCGCAGGATTGGACAGCCCTGTGGGGAGATCCAGTGCAATGCGGAAGGGGAGCTGTCG
>JAFOGM010000117.1 GCA_017386805.1 Bacillota bacterium | reverse complement strand
CAAGCACCTAAGGTCGCCGGGATCTTCCAGTTACCGAAGATCAGGGCTGCAATGGCCAGATAACCATAGCCAGCGTAGATGCTGGTGGAATAGTTACCGAATACGGAGTAAGCAAAGCACATACCGCCCAGACCGGACAGACCACCGGATACCAGAACTGCGATGAACTGGGTACGAGCCACGTTACAACCGGCAGCATCCACTGCATAGGGGTTGTCACCGCAAGCTCTCAAACGCATACCGAACTTGGTCTTGTACATCACGTACCAAGCCACGATCGCTACGCCCACGATGATGAACTCGAAGGGATATACGTTGGTAAAGAAGCCGCCGATCACAGGAATGGAAGCCAGCGGCTCGATGGTCAATCTTGCAGAAACGTTCAGAATGAACTTGTCTGCGGACTGACCCAGTACGCTTTCATTGATCTGGCTGGTCAGGAAGTCGGTCAGAGCCATAGCCAGAATGTTGACTACGACACCGCTGATCACCTGATTTGCCTTGAATTTGATGCACAGTACGGCGTGTACAACAGCGTACAGCGCACCGCCCACCATAGCTACGAACAGGGAGAGATACATGGGCAGCTGCGAGGTTGCCGCGAAGGCACCTGCAGTCAGCGCGGTGAATACCGCACCGAAGAACGCACCTGCGCCCATGAAACCTTCCAGCGCCAGGTTGGTTACGCCGCTTCGTTCACTGTAAATACCGCCTACAGCGATGATGAACAGGGGAACTGCAAAGGACATCCCATTTACAATAATTTCATTCATTATTGTTCAGCCTCCTTTCCAGCGTTACAAGCAACAGCTTCTGCTAACTTTGCTTCCTGTTCCAGACGATCCTTGGATTTCTTCAGTCGGTACTTGATGTAAACACCGCAGGCGGTGAACAGCAGCAGCAGACCGGTGATCAGAGAAGCAATTTCCTTGGGCAGGCCCACGGAAGAGTTCATGTAAATCGCACCCTTACTGATGATAGTTACCAGGAAGGAAGAACCTACGATACCGATGGGATTGGAGTTCCCCAGTAAGCAAACCGCTACCGCGTCGAAACCGGTGCTCAGCAATACCTTGGGCTGGATGGAAGCCATGTAACCCATGTAATATGTCACACCTGCCAGGCCTGCCAGGCCACCGGAGATGGCCATGGCCAGCATGATGTTCTTGTTGGCATTGATTCCTGCGTAAATGGCACCCTTCTTATTGGTACCAACAGCCTTCAGTTCAAAGCCCTGACGGGTGTAATTGATGAAGTAATACGTTACGATTACGGCAATGACAGCTAAAATGAAGCCCAGGGGGATCACTGTTTTCATGCTGCCGATCTGCACATTCTGCAGAGTCAGTCGGGAAGCGTCGCTTACCACGTTGGACTGACGGGTCACAGGGTGTACATAGAAGGTCAGAATGAAGAAACCGACAACGTACTGGAAGATGTAGTTCAGCATGATTGCCGATACAACTTCATTGATATTGAACTTATACTTCAGAAGGCCGATGATGCTTCCGCATAATGCGCCAACAACAACGCCAACCAGAATGGCCAGCGGCTTTGCAGCCACAGCCGGAAGGTCGCTGTAACCTACGGTGATGGATGCGATGAAACCAGCCATCAGCATCTGACCGGAAGCACCGATATTGAACAAACCTGCTTTATATGCTACGGCAACCGCTAACGCGGCGAAGATCATGGGTGTCCAGATATCCAGGAAGCTCATGAAGTCAGTCAGCATACCCTTACCGCCGGCATAGTTCTTCTTCATCATCAGACCGCAGCCGCGCAGTAAGCTCATGTAACCTTCAATGGGGTTCTTTCCCAGCGCCAGCATCAGCAGTGCACCGGCAATCAGGGACAGGAAGATGGCGAACAGAGGAATGGTCAGGCTCTGACGCTTTTCATCTCCCATGATGGTGAGGAACAGATTGGAACTCTTTTTCTTTGTTTTCATTTATTCCTTCACCCCCATCATAAACTGACCAACTTCGTTGGAAGTCAGGGTATCGGCCGGCGCGATTTTCAGCAGCTGACCGTTATAGATAACACCGATGGTATCGGCTAAATTCATGATTTCGTCCAGTTCCAGGGAAATCAGCAGGATGGCCTTTCCTTTATCGCGTTCCGCCAGGATCTGCTGGTGGATGTTTTCGATGGCCCCGATGTCCAGACCTCTGGTGGGCTGAACGAAGATGATGAAGGGGGTATCCATATCGATTTCACGGGCGACAATGGCCTTCTGCTGGTTACCGCCGGACATGCTGCGAACGATGGTCGCTTCTGCCTGACCGGAACGGATGTCGTATTTATCGATGAGAACACGGCTCTTTTCGTCAAATTTATCACGATGGAGAACGTGCTTCACACAGTAAGGTTCCTGGTCGTAGCGTCTCATCAGCAGGTTTTCGGACAGGGTGAAGTCCAGGATCAGACCCCAGGTCTGTCGGTCTTCCGGAATGTACGCAAGACCCTGCTTATTTCTGGCTTTTACCGTGGCATTGGTAATATCTGCACCGCCCAGCTGGATCTTTCCACCTACGGCAGGTACCAGACCGGCAATGGCATCGGCGATCTCAACCTGGCCGTTTCCTGCTACACCGGCAATGGCGAAGACTTCGCCGCCGCGTACGGAGAAGGATACGTCATTGACCACGGGGAAGCCATCCTGATTCTTTACGGTCAGGTGTTCCACGTTCAGCATCACTTCACCGGGAGTGAACGGTGTCTTTTCCGGAGCGAAGTTAACTTCACGACCTACCATCAGTTCCGCCATCTTCTTGGTGGAAGTATCCTTAACGTCGCAGATTTCGATCAGCTTACCGCGGTTCATGATGGCGCAGCGGTCAGCCACCTGCTTGATTTCTTCCAGCTTGTGGGTGATCAGAATGATGGTCTTACCGTTCTTGCGCATTTCACGGATGATTTCCAGCAGGAATTCGATTTCCTGGGGAGTCAGTACCGCTGTGGGTTCGTCGAAGATCAGGATCTCCGCTTCGCGATAGAGCATCTTCAGGATTTCAACACGCTGCTGCATGGAAACGTTCAGATTTTCGATCTTCGCTGTGGGATCCACTTCCAGGCCGAACTTCTTGGATAGTTCTGCAATCTTTTTGTTGGTATTCTTAATATCTACACTGGGTAAGAAACCAAACAGCTTTTTCTGCGGTTCCATCCCCAAAATAATATTCTCAGTAATGGTATAGTTGGACACCAGCTTGAAATGCTGATGCACCATGCCGATATTCAATTCTGTTGCATGGTTGGGAGAGAAGTGTTCTACCTTCTTTCCGCGTACGAAAACTTCACCCTCGTCCGGTTCGTACATCCCGAAGAGGATACTCATCAGAGTAGATTTTCCGGCACCGTTTTCGCCCAACAGAGCAAAAATCTCACCTTTTTTAATTCCGAGGCTGACATCGTCATTCGCTACAATTCCGGGGAATCGCTTCGTCACATGACGCATCTCCACAATGTATTCGCTCATCTGCGATCTCCTTGTCCTCACATAGTTATGTCGGATTTGTTGTTATGAAAAGAAAGGGATACCCTGCGAAGCAGGATATCCCATTTCCAGGTCTAATTACAGTCCGGGGAAGTTTTCCGGAGTGTAGCCGTTGAAGTTACCAGCGGGAACGATAGTACCGTCCTGAACCAGAGCGTATACTTCTTCCAGAGCAGCCAGAGCTTCTTCGCTCAGCTGGCAGTGTTCGCCAGTTACATAACCGGTGGAACCGGTGTCAGCGCTCAGAATTACGTTACCACCTTCGAAGGTACCATCTACGATAGCGTTCAGCTGACGTTCTACGTTGATGTCCATAACCTTCAGAGCGGAAGTCAGGCAGATGTTAGCATCGCCCTTAGCGCCGTCCTTGTACTGGTCAGCGTCGCAGCCGATGAAGTAAACGCCTTCAGCTTCCTTAGCAGCGGTGATGCAGCCGTTACCGGAGGAACCGCCAGCGGGGAAGATCACGTCTACGCCCTGAGCGATCAGAGCTTCTGCGATTACCTTACCGGTAGCAGGGTCAGCGAAGGAACCTACGTAGTTACCGCCAACATTCAGGCCAGTAACGTCGGTACCAGCGTAAGCGGGCAGTTCAACAACTTCTACAGCGGTGCCGAAGTGCTTGTTAGCATATGCAACGCCGGATTCGAAGCCCCACTGATAGTTTACGTTGGATTCGAATGCAATACCGTGAACGGAAGCAACCTTACCGGTCTTGGAGGTCATTGCAGCTGCGATACCAGCGAAGAAACCACCTTCGTGTTCGGTGAACAGCATACCGTATACGTTGGGCAGTTCGATGGTTGCGCCATTTTCATCGGACGGGAAGGAGTCAACGATGATGAACATCTTGTCGGGGTTTTCCTGAGCGATGGAGGTGATACCTGCGAACTGGAAGCCCGGAGTAACGATTACGTCGTAGTCAGCTACGATGTCAGCTACAGCCTGAACAGCAGCAGCCGGGTCACCGGTGGAGTCCAGAACATCGTTGAAAGTATCGATGTTTCCACGGGATTCCATGAATGCTACGATACCTTCATACACGTTCTGATTGAAAGAACCGTCGTCGATACCAGCACCGGAGGAAACCTGAACGATGCGCAGGCCTTCCTGGCCTTCTTCTTCAGCTTCACCGCCGCCGCAGCCAACCAGAGCAAATACCATTGCCAGAGCCAGCAGCAGAGCGATCCACTTCTTTGTCTGTTTCATTGTTTTTACCTCTTTCTTTTTTTTTGCTTTTCCAGAACCCGAACTTAAAATCTTTTTCGAGTTCTTATTGTTCGTCTTTTTCAGACGACATTAACAAAATTCATTTCATTATACCTTTTTTCCACAAGGATTTCAAGGTTTTCAGTTACTTTTCAATGAGTTGAATTCATTTCTGCGTTTATTTGTAAATCGGCTTCCCTGTGAGTTTTTTAATACCTTCTTCTGCCTGTGGATACTGCCTCTTCAGTTCCTCTGCATCCCCGTGCTCATAACAAGCCTCCGTATATCCCGGACACATGGTGGTTCCCATCAGCGCCCAGCTTCCTCCATCCACCAGACGGGATCCCTGCCAGTGACCGGCCGGTACCAAGTGCTGAACCTTCTGGCCATTGAGGATGTCCTGTCCCAAAACGGTGGTTTTCACGGTACCGTCAGGAAGCAGTTCCAGCAGTTCCACAGGATCTCCCAAATAGAAGTGATACATCTCATCTCCGGTCAGGCGATGGAGGTGAGAAAAGGCTTCTCCGGATAACAGGTAATAAATACAGGTTCCCCCGGGTTCTTCACCGATGGTCCAGCGGCTGCAATAGGTCTGATTGGTCATTCCCCCTTCTTCCGGTAAGGGACTGAGGTTCAGAAGCTCGATCAGCTGCTGCGGAGTTACCGCCTGACCATTGAAATTCTTCTCGTTCATTTTTGTCGTTCTCCTTTACTGCAGCTT
>JAFOGM010000116.1 GCA_017386805.1 Bacillota bacterium | reverse complement strand
CCATTGAGGCTGCTATGATCGAGCGCAACATCGCTCCCGGTCTGACCCGTCATTTCTGGGCAGAGGACTGGGATTACATTCCGGCCAATGTCTGGAAGGGAGAACGCCGCGCGGCCTATGAAGCGGTGGATTACGATAAAGAAATCAAGATCCTGGCTTGCGACATCGACCCCCGCGTGGTGGAAGCTGCCCGTCAGAACGTGGAAGAAGCCGGCGTGGACGACTGTGTCACTGTAATGTGTGCAGATGCGCGGAAGATGGTTGCCGAAGAGGACTTCGGCGTGATCATCACGAACCCGCCCTACGGCCAGCGAATCGGCGAACGGGAAGAACTGCCGAAGCTGTATAAGAGCATGAGAGCCTTCCTGGAGAAGAATCCGACCTGGTCCATGTATCTGATCACATCCGACAAGGACTTTGAAGGCTTTATGCCTCGTCCTGCGGATCGCCGCAGAAAGCTGTACAACGGTCGTCTGGAAGCTTGTCTGTATCAGTATTACGGAACCAGACCGCCCAAGGAACAGTAAAAGAGACGACGTCACCTGAAATTGTCGAGAAAGCCTTGACATCGGTTTTTTAAAAACCTATAATATGGCTATAATGACTTAGGAGGGTGACCATGCGTTACGAAGAATACATCAAGAGCATTTTAGATGATTATGTGAACAAAGGCCGGATTCAGGCCAAGGATTTTCCGGACATGGAGCTGTATATGGACCAGGCGGCCATGTATATGAATAAGAAGCTGGAAATTTACCAGAAGGCCGACGAAGAGCCGGTGATGACCAAGGCGATGATTTCCAACTACGTAAAGCATGACATGCTGCCCAGACCCAACAAAAAGAAGTATTCCAGAGACCATCTGGCCATGATGACTTTGGTACATTATTTAAAGGGTGTCTTACAGGTTCAGGACATTGAAGATCTGATGCGTCCCTTGGTGGATAATTACAACGCAGAATTTGCGGAACACTACAATCTGCTGAAGCTGTACAACGGCATCGATACCCTGTACAACGCTCACAGAACCGATATCGTGGATGAAGTGAATCAGGACATCGACGATATCAAGAAGTTCCTCAATAAGTATGAAAATGAAGACGATGATGCCACAGAACTGTTCATGCTGATCTCTCTTCTGGCTATGAAAGCCGATGCCCAGAGATACATGGTACAGAAGCTGATGGATGAATATTTCGCTTCGAAGAAAAAATAACATTTCCTGAAGATAGGAGAAGAAACCGTGCGGATCACCATAAATCAACAGTGTAAAACGCCGTATTTCCGACAGATCACCAATCAGATCAAAGGAATGATCCTGAAGGGAGAGATCCCGGATGGGACAATGCTTCCCTCCGAACGTACCATGGCAGAGCTCTGCAAGGTCCATCGGAATACAGTGATCAAGGCGTATCACGAGTTGAAGGCCGACGGGTTCATTACTTCCAGTCAGGGAAAAGGATATATGACAGTATACCGACAGCAGGAAGAAGACCACGATCCGGAATCCGTCAACTGGGAAAGCAGAATACGCAGCCAGATACAGGATATGGACACGGCCTATGACCTGCTGTTTTCGCGTTCTTATGATAAAACGAAGATTTCCTTTGCTGCGGGGTTGGTTTCTCCGGATATTTATACCAACGAGATGATGAATTCGCTGCAGCGAACACTGGCGCAGCGCTCCGAAGATCAGCCTCTGTTGGTGGACTCCTATAATTACACCCATCATCAGGGTATGATCGAATTGCGAAATGTGTTGGCGCTGTTCTTTACCGGAAAGGGATACAATACCTCGGCACGCCAGATCCAGGTGGTTGCCGATTCCATCCAGGCAATCGATTTCCTGGCGGAAATGCTTCTGGAAGCGGGAGATGTGGTGCTGGTGGAAGAACCCACATCGCCGGACCTGTTCCGCAGCTTCCAGCTGAAGAGCGTTAAGGTGGTAACCATTCCTACAGATGAGGACGGTATCGTTGTGGATGTGGCGGACTCCATGATCCGTAAACACCGCCCCAAGCTGATCTGTGTTCATTCCGGCTATCAGGATCCCAGTGGTGTCAGTACCACCCTGGAACGGAGAAAAGCTCTGTTGAAGTTGAGTAATCGATACGGGATCCCCATTCTGGAAAACGACGATTCGTCGGAATTGTACTACGGAGAGAGTCAGCCGGTTTCTTACAGTTCTCTGGATCAGGGGAATTCGGTGGTTTCCATTTACTCTTTCGATTTGACGTTCACACCGGGAGTAAGGGTTGCCTGTGTTTTAGGACCCCGTCAGGTCATCGATAACATGAGTAAAATCGTTGCCATGCGTTTGACCTGTT
>JAFOGM010000115.1 GCA_017386805.1 Bacillota bacterium | reverse complement strand
GTGTCTGTTGGGGGTTTCGTATTCTACGTGAGCGGTAGAGATGGTGATACCTCTTTCTCTTTCTTCCGGAGCCTTGTCGATCTGGTCGAAGTCAACCTTAGCGCCCAGGCCGTATCTTTCATACAGAGTCTTGGTGATAGCAGCAGTCAGAGTGGTCTTACCGTGGTCTACGTGACCGATAGTACCGATGTTAACATGCGGCTTTGTTCTCTCAAATTTTTCCTTTGCCATTTTATGTTCCTCCTAAAATTTAGTGAGTTTGAATTCAATTACTTGTTGATTTTTTCGATTAAGCTTTCAGGCAGCTTTTCGAAGTGGTCCATCTGCATTACGTAGTTACCACGACCCTGAGTCTTGGAACGCAGGTCGGTTGCGTAACCGAACATTTCAGACAGCGGAACCATACCGCGTACAGCAACTGCACCATTGTGCATGTCGGTACCTTCGATACGGCCTCTTCTGGAAGAGATGTCGCCGATAACGTCGCCCATGTATTCTTCCGGAGCGGTAACTTCCACCTTGAAGATGGGTTCCAGCAGAACCGGCTTAGCCTTCTTAACAGCTTCTTTCAGAGCCATGGATGCAGCGATCTTGAACGCCATTTCAGAGGAGTCAACTTCGTGGTAGGAACCGTCATACAGTTCTACGCCCAGGTCAACCAGGTTGTAACCAGCGATCGGACCGGACTGCATTGCTTCCTGAATACCTTCGTCGATCTTGGGGATGTATTCCTTCGGAATCGCACCACCAACGATGGAGTTCTTGAATTCGTAGCCAGCGCCAGCTTCTCTGGGGTAAATTCTGATCTTAACGTGACCGTACTGACCCTTACCACCGGACTGCTTAGCATACTTGTTATCAACGTCAGCGGTACCAGTGATGGTTTCCTTATAGGATACCTGAGGTGCACCAACGTTAGCTTCTACCTTGAATTCTCTCAGCAGACGGTCAACGATGATTTCCAGGTGAAGTTCACCCATACCAGCGATGATGGTCTGACCGGTTTCTTCGTCGGTGAAAGTCTTGAAGGTCGGGTCTTCTTCAGCCAGCTTAGCTAAAGCGATACCCATCTTTTCCTGACCAGCCTTTGTCTTAGGTTCAATGGCGATCTGGGTTACAGGATCCGGGAATTCCATGGATTCCAGGATGATCGGGTGGTCTTCGTCACACAGTGTGTCACCAGTGGTGGTGTCCTTCAGACCAACTGCAGCTGCGATGTCACCGGAGTAAACCATTTCGATTTCTTCTCTGTGGTTTGCATGCATCTGCAGGATACGACCGATTCTTGCACGCTTACCCTTGGTAGCGTTGTATACGTAGGAACCGGATTCCAGAGTACCGGAGTACACACGGAAGAATGCCAGCTTACCTACGAACGGGTCGGTCATAATCTTGAATGCCAGTGCAGAGAACGGTTCGCTGTCACTTGCATGTCTTTCATCTTCAGTACCATCGTCCAGAACACCCTTGATTGCGGGGATGTCCAGCGGAGACGGCATGTAGTCGATAACAGCGTCCAGCATCTTCTGAACGCCCTTGTTCTTGTAAGAGGATCCGCAAACTACGGGAACCATTTCACAAGCGATACACATCTTACGGATGGTGGACTTGATTTCTTCCTTGGTCAGTTCTTCACCTTCCAGGTACTTCATCATCAGCTCTTCATCGCCTTCAGCTACGGATTCAACCATTGCTGCATGCCATTCTTCAGCCAGATCCATCATGTCCTCGGGAATGTCAACGATTTCCATTTCCTTACCCAGGTCATCCTTGTAGATGGTAGCCTTCATTTCGATCAGGTCGATAATACCCTTGAAGGTATCTTCCTTACCGATGGGCAGCTGAACGGGAACTGCGTTCGCCTTCAGTCTGTCCTTGATCATTCCTACAACGCGGTAGAAATCAGCACCCAGGATGTCCATCTTGTTGATGTATACCATTCTGGGAACGCCGTACTTTTCAGCCTGTCTCCATACGGTTTCAGACTGGGGTTCAACACCACCCTTAGCGCACAGTACGGTTACTGCACCGTCCAGTACACGCAGAGAACGTTCTACTTCTACGGTGAAGTCTACGTGTCCCGGGGTGTCGATGATATTGATTCTGTTGCCAGCCCACTGAGCAGTGGTAGCAGCAGAGGTGATTGTGATACCTCTTTCCTGTTCCTGTTCCATCCAGTGCATGGTAGCAGAACCGTCATGGGTTTCACCGATCTTGTGAGTCTTACCGGTGTAGAACAGAATTCTTTCGGTAGTAGTGGTCTTACCAGCGTCGATATGAGCCATAATACCGATGTTTCTTGTTTTCTCTAAAGGAAACTGTCTAGGCATGTGTGATTCCTCCTTTCCTCGTCTCTAGTTTGTGTTTTTACGCACAAAGCGAATTACCATCTGTAGTGAGCAAATGCCTTGTTAGCTTCTGCCATCTTGTGGGTATCTTCCTTCTTCTTTACGGAAGCACCAGTGTTGTTAGCTGCGTCCATCAGTTCCTTAGCCAGACGTTCGCACATGGTCTTTTCGCCTCTCAGACGAGTATACTTGGTCAGCCATCTCAGACCCAGGGTCTGACGTCTTTCAGCTCTAACTTCCATCGGAACCTGATAGTTAGCACCACCTACACGTCTTGCCTTAACTTCTACTACGGGCATAATGTTGTTCATAGCCTTTTCGAATACTTCCAGCGGTTCTTCGCCGGTTGCCTTCTGAATCATTGCGAAAGCATCGTAAACGATGGACTGAGCAACACCCTTCTTACCGTCCAGCATGATGCTGTTGATCAGCTTTGCAACGGCAACGCTTCCATATACCGGATCTGGAAGCACTTCTCTCTTCGGTACATTACCTCTTCTAGGCACGTCTCTTCCCTCCTTGCTTGTTAGTCTTCCGCGATACTGCAATCCCTGCATGCCCTGTACATAACTGCTGTACAACCGAGCTTCAGCTGCGTTTCTTCTCACGGGAGACCCCTGCGAAATCGATTCGGTACTCGATACAGACTGTTCTGTATCGTGGGCCTTGATCTATATATCAAGGGCACGGACAATGCTATGCATTGTTTATTTCCCGATTCTTTCTCATTAAATAACGTTTAAAAAATTTGTTCCAAGAACCAGATTACTTCTTAACCTTAGGTCTCTTAGCACCGTACTTGGATCTAGCCTGCAGTCTGTTGTTAACACCAGCGGTATCCAGAGTACCACGAACGATGTGATATCTAACACCAGGCAGGTCCTTAACTCTACCGCCTCTGATCAGAACTACGGAGTGTTCCTGCAGATTGTGGCCGATGCCAGGGATGTAAGCAGTAACTTCGATACCGTTGGTCAGCTTAACTCTTGCGATCTTTCTCAGAGCGGAGTTCGGCTTCTTCGGAGTCTGAGTCTTAACGGAAGTGCATACGCCTCTCTTCTGAGGTGCTTCGGTCTCGGTCGGTACTCTCTTCAGGGAGTTCATACCTCTTAACAGAGCCGGAGAGTTGGACTTCTTTACAGACTTGGTTCTACCCTGTCTTACTAACTGATTAATTGTTGGCATTCCTATTCTCCTTTCCTTGCGGACAGTGATTTTTTCGCCGGGGTGTTCGATCCCGCACTGCCGGCAAAATGTACGTTTTTCAGTCCTTCCGGGCCGGTTTTTACTACCTTTTGGCCACGGCGAACCAAGTTATAGTATAGCACCGTACTTCTTAACTTGTCAACTTTTTTCCATCGTATTTTGAAGAAATTTCAAAGATTTTTTGCTGTTTTTTTGCCTTGTTTTTCGTGTATTTTCCAGTACTTCCAGAGGAATCCAAAAGAAGGCCTGGTGCTCATGCGCCAGGCCTTCTTTCGCTTTGTGTGTATTTTATTTTCATGCACGGATTACATGTTGTAATCCAGGTCTTCTTCTGCAACTACACTGTGGAAATCAGCTTCTTCATAAGCCGCAGTCATGCCTGCGATTTCTTCGAATTCGCTGCCTTCCATTGCTTCGTCCATTTCATCCTCTGCAGTTACCTTGAAGGATTCCATGTACTCGGTGTTTTCACCGTAGTCCAGCTTGATGTTCTTGTAACGCTTCATACCAGTACCAGCCGGGATCAGCTTACCGATAATAACGTTTTCCTTTAGACCCATCAGCTTATCGTTCTTACCCTTGATGGCAGCATCGGTCAGGACACGAGTGGTTTCCTGGAAGGAAGCTGCAGACAGGAAGGAGTTGGTAGCCAGAGAAGCCTTGGTGATACCCAGCAGTACGCTCTTGCCCACTGCAGGTTCCTGACCTTCTTCCAGAGCAGCGTTTGCTGCTTCCATTTCATCGCGTCCGTACAGACCGCCCGGTAACAGATCAGTGTCACCAGCGTCTTCGATCTTGCACTTGGACAGCATCTGGCTAACGATAACTTCGATGTGCTTGTCGTTGATGTCTACACCCTGCTGCTTGTATACACGCTGTACTTCCTTTACGAGGTACTCGTATACACCGATCACGCCCTTCAGGCGCAGGATGTCGTGGGGGTTCAGAGGACCCTGAGTGATGCCTTCACCAGCCTTGACGAAGTCGCCTTCCGCTACCTTCAGACGAGCGCCGTAAGGAATGATGTAGGTACGGTCTTCTTCACCTACGATGCGTACTTCAGTCTTGTTGTCCTTACGGCCTTCGATGGATACCACCTTACCGTCGGATTCACAAACTTCTGCAAGACCCTTGGGCTTACGAGCTTCGAAGACTTCTTCGACTCTGGGAAGACCCTGGGTGATGTCGTTACCGGCAACGGATACACCACCGGTATGGAAGGTACGCATGGTCAGCTGAGTACCGGGTTCACCGATGGACTGTGCAGCGATGATGCCGACAGCTTCACCGATGTTGACCGGTTCGCCGGTTGCCAGGTTACGGCCGTAGCACTTCGCGCATACGCCGTGTTCTGCCTTACAGGTCATGATGGTACGGATCTTAACGGATTCGATACCGGCCTTTTCGATGGCTTCTGCCTGGGCTTCTTTGATTTCTTCGTTGGCTTTCGCCAGAACGTTACCCTTTGCATCGACAACATCTTCCACGGGAACGCGGCCGATCAGTCTCAGGCGCAGGGATTCGATAATTTCCTTACCGTCGGTGAATGCTCTGATTTCGATACCTTCGGTGGATCCGCAGTCTTCTTCGTGGACGATCACATTGTGAGATACGTCTACCAGACGACGAGTCAGGTAACCGGAGTCCGCAGTACGCAGCGCGGTATCGGCCAGACCCTTACGAGCACCGTTGGAGGACAGGAAGTAGTCCATGATGGACAGACCTTCACGGAAGTTCGCGGTAATAGGAATTTCAATGGTCTTACCGGAAGCGTTCGCCATCAGACCACGCATACCGCCGACCTGTTTGATCTGGTTCTTACTGCCTCGAGCACCGGAGTGAGCCATGATGAACAGGTTGTTCAGGGATCCCAGAGAAGCCATCAGCGCATCCGCTACGTCATCGGTAGCCTTATGCCAGGTCTGGATAACCTTTTCATAACGTTCCATATCGGATATCAGACCGCGTCTGTATGCCATTTCGTACTTGTTAACGGTTTCCTGAGCCTTTGCGATGATTTCCGGCTTTTCCTTCGGGATTTCCATGTCTGCAACAGAGATGGTGATTGCAGCTCTGGTGGAGAACTTGTAGCCCATGCTCTTGATGTTATCCAGCATTTCGGCAGTCTTGGTGTTTCCGTGTACACGGAAGCACTTGTCGATGATCTGACCCAGCTTCTTCTTATCGCACAGGAAGTCAACTTCCAGGGAATAAGGATCCACGGTACGATCAACATAGCCTAAGTCCTGAGGAATCTTTTCATTGAAGATGAAGCGGCCAACAGTGGATTCCACTAATTTGCCGTGATCTCCAGGATAAGCGTGCTTTCTTACCTTGACCTTGGCATGGATACCTACAGCACCGGTCTGATAAGCCATCATCATTTCTGCGAAATCGGTGAAGATCTTACCATCGCCCTTTTCGGCCTTGGTGTCGCGAGTTTCCAGACCCGGATGAGTCAGGTAATAGGAACCCAGGATCATGTCCTGTGTCGGAGTGGTGATCGGAGAACCATCCTTGGGTGCCAGAATATTATTGACGGACAGCATCAGGAAGCGTGCTTCAGCCTGTGCCTCTACGGACAGAGGTACGTGAACAGCCATCTGGTCGCCGTCGAAGTCAGCGTTGTAAGCGGTACATACCAGCGGGTGCAGCTTGATTGCCTTACCTTCTACCAGTACCGGTTCGAATGCCTGGATACCCAGACGATGCAGGGTCGGAGCACGGTTCAGCAGTACGGGATGATCCTTGATAACTTCATCCAGTACGTCCCAAACTTCCGGGCTCACCTTTTCTACCTTGCGCTTTGCCTGCTTGATGTTGTGAGCCTTCTTGTCCTGTACCAGTTTCTTCATGATGAAGGGCTTGAACAGTTCCAGAGCCATCTTCTTGGGCAGACCGCACTGATAGAACTTCAGTTCCGGACCTACTACGATTACGGAACGGCCGGAGTAGTCAACACGCTTACCCAGCAGGTTCTGACGGAAACGACCCTGCTTACCCTTCAGCATGTCGGACAGAGACTTCAGCGGACGGGAACCGGGACCAGTTACGGGACGGCCACGTCTGCCGTTGTCGATCAGAGCGTCTACTGCTTCCTGCAGCATACGCTTTTCATTTCTTACGATGATATCGGGTGCGCCCAGTTCCAGCAGTCTCTTCAGACGGTTGTTTCTGTTGATCACACGACGATACAGATCGTTCAGGTCAGAGGTCGCGAAACGACCGCCGTCCAGCTGCACCATGGGGCGCAGATCGGGCGGGATCACGGGGATCACGTCCAGAACCATCCATTCAGGACGGTTGCCGGAGGTTCTCAGCGCTTCGATCACTTCCAGACGTCTTACGATTCTAACCTTCTTCTGACCGGAAGCATCCTTCAGCTTCGCACGCAGGTCAGCAGACAGCTGTTCCAGGTCGATCTGAGCCAGCAGATCGCGGATCGCTTCCGCACCCATAGCAGCCTTAAAATTAGAGCCAAACTTTTCTCTGGCTTCTCTGTACTGCTGCTCGGTCAGAATTTCCTTGTAACCCAGATCGGAATCACCCGGCTCGGTTACGATATAAGTTGCAAAGTATAATACTTTTTCCAGATTTCTCGGAGAAATATCCAGAACCAGACCCATTCTGCTGGGGATACCCTTGAAGTACCAGATGTGAGAAACGGGAGCGGCCAGCTCGATGTGGCCCATTCTCTCTCTTCTTACCTTGGACTTGGTAACTTCAACACCGCAGCGGTCGCAGACAATGCCCTTATAACGGATTCTCTTGTACTTACCACAGTGACATTCCCAGTCCTTGGTAGGTCCAAAGATACGTTCACAGAACAGACCGTCTTTTTCCGGCTTCAGTGTTCTATAGTTAATGGTTTCCGGCTTCTTCACTTCTCCGTGAGACCAGGTTCTGATCTTCTCAGGCGAAGCCAGACTGATCTGCAGCGATTCAAAATTATTTAATTCGTACAAGGAGCAACTCCCCCTTCATTATAAACTTCATTCAAATGCATTAACGGACAGGTAAGCACGGATTAGAATTCATCGCTGAATTCGCCATCTAAGTCCAGAGTTTCATCGAAATCTTCGAAGTCCTCCGGTTCCTTATCCATGTCTTCGGGTTCTTCCATGGGTTCGTCGTACATGTCGTCGTCCATGGATTCTCTTCTGATGATCTGATCGATTCCACCAACGGTATCATAGTCGCTGGAATCCAGAATTTCGATTTCCTGGTTGTCATCGGACAGAACCTTGACATCCAGACCTAAGCTCTGCATTTCCTTGATCAGAACCTTGAAGGATTCAGGAATACCCGGTTCCGGAATGTTTTCGTTCTTAACGATTGCTTCGTAGGTCTTTACACGGCCCACAACGTCGTCAGACTTCACAGTCAGGATTTCCTGCAGGGTATAAGCAGCACCGTAAGCTTCCAGTGCCCATACTTCCATTTCCCCGAATCTCTGACCACCGAACTGAGCTTTACCACCCAGAGGCTGCTGAGTTACCAGGGAGTACGGACCGGTGGATCTTGCATGCAACTTATCATCTACCAGGTGATGCAGCTTCAGCATGTACATGTAACCAACGGTTACGGGGTTATCGAATTCTTCACCTGTACGACCATCTCTCAGAACCAGCTTACCGGTTTCGGGATAACCTACTTCGCTCAGCAGTTCACGGATGTCGCCTTCCTTGGCGCCGTCGAATACAGGAGTCGCAATATACCAGTCTTTCTTCACTGCAGCCAGACCGAGGTGAACTTCCAATACCTGTCCGATGTTCATTCGGGAAGGTACGCCCAGGGGGTTCAGCATGACCTGCAGCGGAGTACCGTCTTCTAAGAACGGCATGTCTTCCATGGGCAGGATTCTGGAGATAACACCCTTGTTACCGTGACGGCCTGCCATCTTGTCGCCTACATTGATCTTTCTCTTTGTAGCGATGTAGCAGCGAACCAGCTTGTTTACGCCCGGCGGCAGTTCGTCGCCGTTTTCGCGGGTGAAGATACGAACGTCAACGATGATACCGGTTTCACCGTGGGGAACGCGCAGGGAAGTATCACGAACTTCTCTCGCCTTTTCACCGAAGATCGCTCTCAGCAGTCGTTCTTCCGCAGTCAGTTCGGTTTCACCCTTCGGAGTTACCTTACCAACCAGGATGTCGCCTGCGTCAACTTCAGCACCGATGTGGATGATACCTTCTTCGTCCAGGTTCTTCAGTGCATCTTCGCCAACGTTGGGGATGTCTCTGGTGATTTCTTCCGGTCCCAGCTTGGTGTCACGGGCTTCGGATTCGTATTCTTCAATGTGGATGGATGTCAGAACGTCATCCATCAGCAGACGTTCATTCAGAATGATAGCGTCTTCGTAGTTGTAACCTTCCCAGGTCATGAAACCGATCAGCAGGTTCTTACCCAGAGCGATTTCACCCATATCGGTGGAAGGACCATCGGCGATTACTTCGCCCTTTTCGATGTGCTCACCGTGGTTAACGATGGGCTTCTGATTGATACAAGTACCCTGGTTGGATCTCTTGTACTTCAGCATCTTGTATTCGTCAACGCCGTTGCCGTCATCTCTGCGGATCTTGATCTTTTCCGCATCAACGAATTCAACTACGCCGGCATTTTTACACAGAATAACAACACCGGAGTCGCAGGCAGCCTGGTATTCCATACCGGTACCTACACGCGGTGCGTCAGCGACTAACAGAGGAACCGCCTGACGCTGCATGTTCGCACCCATCAGAGCACGGTTTGCGTCGTCGTTTTCCAGGAAGGGGATCATTGCAGTCGCAACGGATACTACCTGGCGGGGGGATACGTCCATATAGTCAGCCTTGGATTTGTCGTACAGACCGATTTCACCGCCAGCGCCTCTTGCTACGACCTTCTGGTTTACGAAGCGACCTTCTTCATCCAGAGGTTCGTTCGCCTGAGCGATGATGATGTTTTCTTCTTCGTCCGCAGTCAGATACTGGATGGTCGGGCTTACAATACCGGTTTCCTTGTCGACCTTTCTGTACGGAGTTTCAATGAAACCATATTCATTGACGATACCGTAAGTGGTCAGAGAACCGATCAGACCGATGTTGGGACCTTCAGGAGTTTCGATGGGACACATTCTACCGTAGTGAGAGTGGTGTACGTCTCGAACTTCGAAGCCCGCTCTTTCTCTGGACAGACCGCCCGGACCCAGGGCAGACAGACGTCTCTTGTGGGTCAGTTCAGCCAGCGGATTGTTCTGGTCCATGAACTGAGACAGCTGGGAACTTCCGAAGAATTCCTTGATCGCTGCAGTTACAGGACGGATATTCATCAGGGCCTGGGGAGTGGTAGCTTCCATGTCCTGAATGGTCATTCTTTCCTTAACCACACGTTCCATACGAGCCAGACCGATGCGGAACTGATTCTGCAGCAGTTCACCAACGGTTCTCAGACGACGGTTGCCCAGGTGGTCGATATCGTCCACCAGACCGATGCCGTCGGTCAGGTTCAGCAGGTAAGATACGGAAGCGATGATATCATCGAAGATGATGTGCTTCGGGGACAGTTCATTTCTCATGTCCATGATCAGCTTCTGCAGCTTTTCAGCGTCAGCAGCATCTTCGCTTGCCAGGATCTCTTTCAGAACGGGGTAGAATACCTTCTTGGGCATCTTGGTGCCTTCGATGGTGAAGGGAACGTAGTCCTGTAAGGATACGAAGTTGTTACCGATGACCTTAACGGACTTACCTTCGTGGATCTTACTTTCTACGAACACAAATTCAACGCCGGAATCTTCGATAGCAAAGGCCAGTTCACGATTGATTCTCTGACCCTTTTCGCCCAGGATCTCGCCGGTGGAGGGAGATACAACGTCTTCCATTAAAGTACAGCCGATGAGACGATTGGACAGACCCAGCTTCTTGTTATACTTGTAACGGCCAACCTTCGCCAGATCGTAACGCTTTGCATCAAAGAACAGAGCTTCGATCAGTTCATAAGCACTGTCAAAGGTGGCAGGTTCACCGGGACGAAGCTTCTTGTAGATTTCCTTCAGACCTTCTTCGTAGTTGGTGGTGGTGTCCTTGCTCAGAGACTTTTCCAGACGTTCGTCATGTCCGAAGATCGCCTGGATTTCCGCGTTGGAACCTTCATATAAGATACCTGCGGTTTCGGTGTGATATTCACCTACACGGCGGATCTTCTTCGCCAGATCAGCATCGGTCATACCCGGATTCTTGCGGCGTTCGCTTTCCATCTTTTCTTCGACGGATTTGTAAGCCAGCGCTCTCAGGATCGCGGTGATCGGCTGCTTTCTGGTACGGTCAACACGTACGGAAAGTGCTTCGTTAGCGTCGGTTTCATACTCCAGCCATGCACCTCTGTTGGGGATGATGGTGGTGGAGAACATCTTGTTACCGGACTTGTCTAATGTATAATCATAGTACGGACCAGGGGAACGAACCAGCTGTGTTACGATAACACGTTCGGCACCGTTGTAAATAAATGTACCCTGCTCTGTCATGATCGGGAAATCGCCCATGAACACTTCCTGTTCCTTGACTTCTCCCGTTTCTTTGTTGACCAGACGAACGCGTACTTTCAGGGGAGCCGCATAGGTCACGTCGCGGTCCTTGCATTCCTGCTGGTCATATTTCGGAGCATCCGAAATAGAGTAGTCGATAAACTCCAGCACCAGATTATCTGCATAATCCTTGATGGGAGAAATATCTTCAAAAACTTCTTTCAAACCTTCACGCATAAACCAGTCATAAGACGCGGTCTGGATGTCGATCAGGTTCGGCATGGGGGCTACTTCTTTGATTTTGGAGTAGCTCATTCTGGTTTTTCTACCTATTTTTATTGGTTGAGGCATTTTGTTTCCTCCTTGCAATGAAAATAAAATACTTTACGTGGCAATATACTATAATAGCATCTAATGTTCAAGTCGTCAAGTAAATTATTCCTATTTTTTTATTATTTTTTGGCAACCGCTTCGCGGCTCTTATTGCGCCGTCTGTTCCGATCCTGTCGAACTTCCCAGATCGACAGCTCCGTTCAGTTCCTCAGGAAGTTTGATTTCTTCCAGTTGATTCACATTTGTCAGGACCATTTCGATCTGCATCTTATCCACGGTCTCTCCCATCAAGTCCTTCATCAGTTCCGTCATATCCATATGGATCTTTACCAACTGATCTGTTTCTTCATCGATCCATATGTCGTATCCGAAGCCCTTCATGGCCTTCAGCGTTTCATTGAAGATCACTTCCTCTTCAGCAGTCATATCCCCCATGACCTGGTCAGCCAAACCCACTTCTTTCATCATCTCTTCGATGTACTCATCTCCCAGTTCGCAGTGGATTTTTGTCGATTTCTTTCCATCGACCAAATCCGTTCCTTCCATGCGAAGGCCGTTGTAGGCTTTCAGATACAGATCCAT
>JAFOGM010000114.1 GCA_017386805.1 Bacillota bacterium | reverse complement strand
GTCCTCAGTCGCAGCGATTGTTGATTTTCTATTACACAAGGATCCCGCTGAATCAAATGGACGAAGCCTTTTCTGCGTTCTCCGGTCTGATTCCGGAAAAACAATAACAGGGGTATAAAGAAAGTGTAAATAAAGAAAGCGAACGCGTTAAGAAAGCGTTCGCTTTCCTTGTTTTTGTGCCAAAGGAACGACAGAGATAGTAAAATGATCGTAATCAATGTGTTGTTGTGCTGTGACAACTTATTAGGAGGACAAAATGAATAAGAAAAGTACACGTACTGCATTTGCGGTAGCTGTTGCTGCTATCGTGGTGCTGCTGGGTGCTCTGGCTGTCATGTACAAAGACGTGGAAACCGGTTTCGTTGGTACCTGCTGGTCCCTGTTACCGCCCGTCGTAGCCATTGCTCTGGCTTTGATTTCTAAGGAAGTATATTCCTCTCTGTTCGTGGGATGTCTGGTAGGCGCTCTGCTCTACACAGAATTCTCTCCCTGGGACACCATCGTTCAGCTGGTTGGCGGTGACTACGGTATCGTAACTACCGTATCCGACTCCTACAACATGGGTATCATCGTATTCTTAGTAATGCTGGGTATCATCGTAGACCTGATGAACAAGGGCGGCGGTTCCGAAGCATTCGGCCGCTGGGCAAACACCAGCGTTAAATCCCGCTGTGGTGCACAGCTGATGTCCATGCTGCTGGGCTGCCTGATCTTCATCGATGACTACTTCAACTGCCTGACCGTAGGTGCTGTTATGAGACCGGTTACCGAATCTCACAACATCTCCAGAGCGAAGCTGGCGTATGTAATTGACGCTACCGCTGCTCCGGTCTGCATGATCGCTCCCGTTTCTTCCTGGGCTGCTGCTGTATCCGGCTATGTACAGTCTGAAAACGTAAACGGTATCGAAATGTTCATCAAGCAGATCCCCTACAACTACTACTGCCTGCTGACCCTGCTGATGATCGTTGTGATCTCCGTTCTGAACATCGACTACGGTCCGATGCTGAAGCACGAATACAACGCTCAGGTTAAGGGTGACCTGTTCACCACTCCGGAAAGACCCTTCGCTGGTGACGACGAATACGAAAAGCCGGCCAATGGGAAGTCTTCTGTAGCTGACCTTCTGCTGCCCGTTATCGTACTGATCATCGCATGTATCATCGGTCTGATCTACTCCGGTGGTTTCTTCGATCCGGAATCCGGTGCTGCTTACAAGAATGTAGTAGAAGCATTCTCCTGCGCAGACGCATCCGTGGCTCTGTCCATCGGTTCTCTGATCGGTCTGGTATTCACCTTCATTTACTTCTGGGCACGTAAGGCAATCAACTTCGAAAAGTCCTTCGAATCCGTTCCCAATGGTTTCATCCAGATGGTTGCTCCGATCCTGATCCTGTCCTTCGCTTGGACTCTGTGCTCCTTCACCAGATACGGTCTGGACTCCGAAAGCTTCGTAGTAGGAGCACTGGCTGGTGCAGAAGAACTGAAGAAGGTTCTGCCCGCAGTAATCTTCATCCTGGGTGCATTCATCGGTTTCGCAACCGGTACTTCCTGGGGTACCATCGGTATCATGGCTCCCATCGTAGTATCCGTATTCAACTACGACGTAGAACCCACTCTGTGCGTTATCGGTCTGGCTGCAGCTTGTGCCGGCGGTGTTTGCGGTGACCACTGCTCCCCGATTTCCGATACCACCATCATGGCTTCCGCTGGTGCACATTGCTACCATCTGAACCACGTATTCACTCAGCTGCCCTATGCGGTGACTGTTGCGGCTGTATCCTTCGTATCCTTCATCATCGCTGGTATGATCCAGAACACCTTCGTATGTCTGGCAATCGCTTGCGCGCTGATGATTGCGACTCTGCTGGTGATCAAGATGATCACTGAGAAGAAGCATGCGGATATGCTGGCTGAAATTCGCGCTGCACACAAGTAAGAGTGAACTCAAACTAAGACTTCGAGTACACACAATACACATTCAAAAAGGAACGCCCGGTGAAAACCGGACGTTCCTTTTTTATGCGATTATTTCTATGTAGTTCTTAGAAATTCTTGTCTACAAATTTATTGT
>JAFOGM010000113.1 GCA_017386805.1 Bacillota bacterium | reverse complement strand
GAGGAGAAGGTCAGTTCGCTCCCGGTACCGGAGGTGGTGGGGACGTTGATCAGCAGCGGTAACGGTTCGGTGGCTGCAGTTTTACCTTCATACTTTTTGATTTCAGTTGCATTGTGAGCCAACAGAACACCGATGGACTTGGCACAGTCGATGGGAGAACCACCGCCCACAGCCACGAGGCAGTCTGAACCGAATTCTCTGGCAACTTCTGCACCAGCTTCTACGTTGACATCCTTCGGGTTGGCTTCGACACCGTCGAATACCTTGTATTCGATACCTGCATCATCCAGCAGTGCGGTGATCTTATCTAAAATACCGGCTTTTACAACACCCTGGTCGGTGATGACCAGAGGCTTGGTTCCGCCGTTGGCCTTCAGTTCATCCACCAGCTGGGGTAAGCAACCCGGTCCATAAACGACCTTGGTGGGCAGTACGAAAGAAAAGCTGCTGACTAAATTCTGATTCATAAGGGGCCTCCTTGAATATTCGTTTGTTACCCGAAGCCGACTCTCAACGGTCAGGTACTCTTTCATTTTATCACGTTCTTTTCTCTTCGCAAGAAGTTCGGGAAAATATCCGTGAAAAAACAGTAAATTTTTATGCAAAAAGGGGTTGATTTTTTTCGCCAGGAGCGTATAATTATGCACATAAACAAAGGAAAATTCATTTTCTTCGGAAAATATACGAGATAAAATGAATGAAAAATGCATGAGCGCATAGGAGGAAAGACATCATGGAAGCTTATAAACCCGAAATTTTATTCTTAAAGCAGGAAGACGTTATCAAGGCTGGCCTTTTAGATATGAAGCAGATCCTGGAGATCACGGAAAAGACATTCAAGATGATCGGTGAAGGAAAGGTTCTGAATCCCACGAAGGTATTCATGGGAATGCCGAACAATGAAAACTGGGAAAGCTATTGTATGTCGATGCCGGCATATATCGGCGGTGAATTTGACGTAGCCGGTTTCAAATGGGCATCGGAATCCATGTTTAACGCCACACAGCCGGGAATGCCTTACGGTGTGGATGTCGTGGTGCTGACCAATCCCAAGACCGTATATCCGAAGGCGATCCTGGATGGTACGATCACTACAGCGATGAGAACATCTGCAGCTGCCGGTGTTATGGCAAAATACAATGCAAGAAAGAATTCCAAGGTTGCAGCACTGATCGGGGCAGGGGTAATCGGAAGAACCATGATCATGGCCATGGCGGAAGCGGTTCCCAGTCTGGAAGAAATCCGTATCGTGGATCTGGATATCACCAAGGCAGAAGGACTGGCCAAGGAATTTGAAGGAAAATATAACGTGGTTCCCATGAGCGATACCAAGGAAGCTGTCACCGGTGCAGATCTGGTTGTGACCGAAACCACATCCAGAAAGGACTTCATCAAGAAGGAATGGCTGGTGAAGAATGCAACCGTGATCCAGATGGAAGCACATTCCTTCGAACCGGATGTTCTTTTGACCGCGGATAAGGTATTCCTGGATAATTGGGCACAGATGTCTCACCTGGATAACATTACGGTAGCTCAGCTGTACAAAGCTGGAAAGCTCCATAAGGAAGATGTCGTGGAAATGCCGGATATGGTATGCGGAAATTATCCGTCCCGTGAAAACGATGATGAGTTCGTCTTCTGTGGAACTGCCGGTGTTGGTGCTGTGGATATCACCATTGCTAACCAGATGTACGAAAACGCCAAGAAGATGGGCATCGGTCAGAAGCTGATGCTTTGGGATAACCCGCTGTGGGTATAACATCGTAAATACAGTTTTAGAAGCATAAGAAAACCTCCGACCCCTTTACTGCTCAGGGTCGGAGGTTTTCGTTTTTGATTCGAAACTTATTCGATGGATTTTAAGGATTCCGCCATATCGATTTTATCCAGGCGGGGTTTCATGAAGCGGGTGATCAACCAGCTGAAGAACATGGTCAGGATCACGGAAGCCAGGTAGCTGACCGGCTGGATCTGGACCGGGAAGAACATGTTGTCCACCTGGACCTGAGCCATGACAAAGGCGTGGAGAGCCTTTCCCATGAAGAGACCCACAAAGCTTCCGCCGGCCGACAGCATGGTGATCTCGCGGAAGACGTACTTCGCCGTTTCGTTTTCGTAGAAGCCCAGCACCTTGATGGTGGCAATCTCCCGGATGCGTTCGGTGATGTTGATGTTGGTCAGGTTGAACAGCACGATGAAAGCCAGAGCGCCTGCACAGGCCACCACCACCACGATCAGGATGTTCAGACGGGACAGCATATCGCTGATGCGCTCTCGGGAAGAGTCGTTGACGGTGACACTTCCCACATCGTCGCTTTCCGACAGACGGACGCTTTCTTCGTAGGGATCGGCACCTTCGTTCCCCAAGAGAAACAGGGTTTTGAATTCCAGGGTCGTTCCCACTTGAGCGAGATACGTCTCCGGAGAAACGTAGATGTAATTATCGATGTAGTTATCTGCGATTCCGGTGATAGTCACGGTGATTGCACCCAGATCATCATCCCGCAGGGTCAGTTCGCTGCCGATCTTCACGTTCAGATCGTCGGACAGACCAATGTTGATGACAGCTTCGTTGGCCGAAGGGAAGGCCACAGGCCCCTGGTCGTTATGAAGGTCGATGAAACCATCCAGCGAATTCTTCGCAGGAACCACCAGATAGACGGATTTGGAGGCGGTCTTCGACATGACGTCGGTGCTTCCGCTGTGAACCAGGAGGGATCGATTTTCGGGCCAGTTCAGGTCAGAAAGATAGCGATCGGCCTGTTCTTCCGTCAGGGGATCGGTGAAGTTCACGGCATAGTCGTATAATGTGATTTTGTCGTACTGATCTTCGGCCAGGTTTCCGATGGAATCGCGGATTCCGAAACCGGTGATCAGAAGAGCTGTACAACCGCCGATGCCCAGAAGCATCATGATCAGGCGGCTGCGGTAACGGAGTACATTGCGAACGGATACCTTCCGCAGGAAGCTGAGGCGCTTCCACAGGGGCGTGATGTATTCCAGGAAGATGCGCTTTCCGGCTTTGGGGGCCTTGGGGCGCAGGAGTTCCGCAGCAGGGCGGGCCAATTCTGCCTGACAGGAGACGTAGGTAGCGCCCATGGAACAGAGCAGGGCAGCTCCGAAGGATAGCAGTGCCAGAACGGGGTCGAAGACGTTTTCCAGAGGGGCGAAGTCATACATGATCCCGTAGATCTCCCAGATCACAAGAGGTAGGCCGCGGCTTCCCAGGGCGTAGCCCAGAAGGCTGCCGGTGATAGCTGCGCTTCCGGAATAGAACAGATACTTTCCGATGATCTGATGACGGCTATAACCCAGGGCTTTCAGAACCCCGATTTGAGTTCGCTGTTCTTCCACCATGCGCTTCATGGTGGTGACGCAGACCAGAGCGGCCACCAGGAAGAAGAACAGGGGGAAGACCAGAGAAATGGCGGCAATAATAGAAGTATCGTTATCAAAGCAGGCATAGCCTGCGTTTTCATTTCGTGTCAAAAGGAAGGTGTCGGCGGGTTTCAGGTCGGCCAGTTCCACATAGGCATCGGCGATTTCCTGTTCGCCATCCCGCAGTTCGGCTTCCGCTTCGGCAAATTCCCGCTTGGCGTCGGCCACGCCGTCGTAATACTCGATCCAGCCATCGTCCAGTTCCTTTCGGGCATCGGCCAGTTCGCCGGGAGCATCGTCCAGTTCTTTTCGGGCTTCTGCCAGGTCCAGAGCACCATCGATCAGTTCCTGAGAGGCATCCTTCAGTTCTTTCTTGGCATCTTCCAGTTCCACCCGGGCCTCTTCCAACTCGATCCAGGCTTCTTCCAGCTCTTTTTTTCCATCCAGATATTCCGCATAGCCGGCATTGTACTGGGAACGGCCGCGACGATACTGCGCCAGCCCGCTGTTATACTGTCTCCAACCGCTGTCCAGCTGAGAACGGATACCGGACAAGTATCCGGAGGTCAGGGGCTGACCAATCTGCGATTCAGTGTAAGCCCAACCGCCAATCAGCTGATCCGCGCTGCTGCCTTGCGCTTGGAGGAGAGCATCGACTTGAGCATAGATCGCGGGATCTGAGGCTATGGCAGCGATCATCTGCCCGGGAGTCATGATCGCTGCGCCGGAAGCGTCGGTGGGGACCAGCATGGCGACGGTATCATACATGCCTTTCAACTGGCTGTAGTTGGTCTCGTTGGCATCCAGCTCCGCTTTTGCGGCGGACAATTGGCGGCTGGCGCTGGAAAGCTTCCGTCGGGCGGCCTCCAGCTCTTTTTCAGCCTCTTCCAGTTCTTTGACACCGTCTTCGTATTCCTTCAGACCGTCCTGATAATCCAAAACCCCTTGATCGTAATCGGCTTTTCCTTCGGCGTAGTCCGCTTTTCCTTCTTCGAAGTCAGCCAGACCTTCTTCGTAATCGATGAGACCTTGTTCATAGTCGGCGATCCCATCCAGATATTCCACTTCGCCGTCTTCCAATTCGATCAGCGCATCGGCCAGTTCCTGCTCGGCATCGGCACGTTCCTGACGGTATTCGATCCAGCCGTCGGCAACTTCCTGTTCGCCCTCGTGGATCTCATCCAGAGCATCGTTATACAAAGTCTCATAGCGGATATCGGCCCGCTGAGCCAGGAATTTATCGATGGCCGGTTCGATCCGGTCGATTTGTTCATCGTAAGCATCGGAATAGGCGGTTTCGGGGTTGGCCATGCGCAGGTAGATTTCGTAGTAGGCTTCGAAATCAAAGCCGTCTTCCGGAATCAAAACGAAGGATTCTACACTGCCGTTACCGATGGAGGCCGTTCCGCGTTCGTAATTCAGATAGAGAGGCGTCCGGGCCAGTCCTACGATGGTATATTCGTCGTAACGGAGCAATTCCAGAGTATCCGGATCATTGTCAGCGCTGACCTGGATCTTCCTTCCGATATCATCTGCAGTAAAGTCAGCCAGGTCCACCAAACATTCGTCCGGAGCTATGGGAAGGCGTCCTTCGATCAGTTCCGGCTCATTGATCCCGTCGGTGAGACTGTGAGCCATGAGGACGGCGTCTTCATCGGGCGCTTTCTGATATAAAAACTCTGTGTACACAGAGCCGCCGGCAGTTTGGACATCCTTCAGCGACTGGAATTGCGCCACGTCCTCTTCGGTGAACCCCAGGGTGGAAATCAGACGAAAATCGTGGAACTTTCGCTCTGTCAGGTACTTCACGCCGGTTGCCTCCATGGAGGGCTGGCACATGCGAAGACCTGCGAAGAAACCGACACCGAGACCCACGATGGCCATGATGGCAATAAAACGCCCCAGACTCTTTCGGATTTCCCGTAATGTAGTTTTGAGGAGCGGTTTTACCATTCGATATCCTCCACGCTGATGGGCGATTCGTTGATCTGCTGGTCCACCACCATGCCGTTTTTCACGCGGATCACGCGGTCAGCCATGGCAGTCAGGGCGCTGTTGTGAGTGATGATGATGACGGTCATCCCTTTTTCACGGCTCATGTCCTGCAATAATTTCAGGATGGCTTTTCCGGTGTTGTAGTCCAGAGCGCCGGTGGGTTCATCGCACAATAATAATTTCGGATTTTTCGCTAACGCGCGGGCAATGGCCACTCGCTGCTGCTCGCCGCCGGACAGCTGCGCCGGGAAGTTGGACATACGGTGCTCTAAGCCCACAGAAGTGAGGACTTCTGCGGCATCCAAGGGATCCTTGCAGATCTGAGCAGCCAGTTCCACGTTTTCCAGGGCAGTCAGGTTAGGAACCAGATTATAGAACTGGAACACGAAACCAACGTCATGACGGCGGTAGCTGGTCAGCTTTTTCTCGGGATATTTGGAAATCTCTTCGCCGCCCAGGGAAATCGTTCCGCTGGTCAGGGTGTCCATTCCACCCAGAATGTTCAGCAGTGTGGTCTTACCGGCGCCGGAGGGACCGACGATGACGCAGAGCTCCCCTTCACCCACGGTGAAGGTTGCATCCTGCAGGGCGTGGATCTGGACATCACCCATTTGATATGTTTTTTTAACGTGTTCAAAACGCACGAATTCGTTCATTTGTGTCATACCTCCCCAGTATAGAATCAGTATAACATACCTGCAGAAAAAACGTGTCAGAAGAAAGTGGAAAAACGAGTAAGTTTCAGGGAATACCGTTGGGTTAATGAAGAAGTATCATTGTTAGTTGTGACGTTTGTATGATATAATGAAATATCTTTGGGAAAAGGAGCTGTAAGAAGATGAACAACACAAAAAAGAGAACCGCGAGAGAAGAATTCCAGCTGAACGGGATCATCTGGATCTTTACGTTTATCATTGCTGCTGCAGAAGCGATCTTCTGGTACATTTATTATATGTATATCCGTCCGTTGGCTCTGGCCAATCCGGAAGTGTCGATGCCCATTGTTTTCATCGCCTTCTTTGCAATCGGGCTGTTTTCTGTTGTGTACGCTTTACGCAGAATGAAAGAACGTCCGGATCGTAAGGCGAAATGTACGCTGCCAGTGACGGCGAGACTCTGCGGAATGACTGCGGGATTGAAATATCCGATTTTGGATTTCGGACATTTTCAGCTGGTGATGAGAGAGAAAATCGACATCAGTAAATATAAAGAAACAAAAGAAATCGATGTGTTCCTAGACCCGGATGGAACGGAAGCGTATCTGGCGGACGACAAAGAAGCCGTAAGATCGGATCGTTTCTTCCTGATCATGGGACTGATCATTTTGGCTTGTCAGACTTACGTTACCTTCTATTTTATGAAAAGTGTCGGAGTGTTCTAAATGTCGAGAGTTGTGATCGTATCGGATTTCCATTATGCACTGGATAAATACCTGGATGAGAAGACACGCAGCGGACGAAAGCTGATGCAGTATGCTCAGCCTCTTTTGGAACGGTTGATCCGTGAGGTGAACGAAACCATCCGGCCGGATTTTGTGGTGAATCTGGGCGACTTGATCCAGGACTACGGGGATTACGATGAAGACGTAACGACACTGAAGGACTTCTGGGCGAAGTTCCAGCGTCTGAACGCGCCGGTGTTTACCTGTGTGGGCAACCACGACCTGCGGGCGACGAAGAACCGCGCAGCGGTTGCCGCGGCATTAGGGTATAAAAAAACCACCTGGTCGGTGGATGTGGCCGGACTTCATCTGGTGGTTCTGGGTACGGATGTGGATTACGATGCGGTGGATGATCGCGGAATCAAGTACGAGAAACACTGGATTTCCGAAGAGGATTTGCGCTGGCTGGAAGAGGATCTGACAGGGACGGAACTTCCAGCGGTGATCTGCCTCCACTTCGGTGTGGCAGAGGACATTCAGGAAGGAAATTACTGGTTTGGGAATTGCCCGGAAGAAGGTCTGATCGCCAATCGTCGGGAACTGAAAGAAATTCTGAAGAGCAGTGGAAAGGTACGGGCGGTCTTCAGCGGCCATCAGCACTGGACAAAGGCTCTTGTGGAGGATGGGATTCCGTATTATCTGGTAGGATCCATGACGGAGAATATGGAAGGAGATGGCGTTCCTGATGGGGTTTATCTGGTGGTTACCATGGATGACTCTACAGTGAAGGTGACGACGAAATATATAAGAATGTAAGAAAAAGGCTGTTGTCGAATAGACCACAGCCTTTTGTTACGTATTATTCAATGATCTCCCGGATGAGTTTCAGTTCCTCTTCGGTGAATTCTCGGGTCTGGCCGGGCTCCAGGTCCGCAGGAAGCTGGAGGTTGCCCATGGCGATGCGTTCCAGTTCGGTGACTTTTGCGCCGTAGCAGCCGAACATGCGCTTGATCTGATGGTAGCGGCCTTCGGTGAGAACCACGATGCCGGTGTGTTCGCCGGTGATGGTCAGACCTGCAGCCTTACATTCGCCGTCGTTCAGTTTTACGCCATCGCGGAATCCCGTCACCATCTCTTCGGTCATGGGAATGTCGATGGTCACGTTGTAGGTTTTGGATACGTGTTTCTTCGGTGCAAGGATGTTGTGAGCAAAGTCGCCGTCATCGGTGATCAGCATCAGCCCGGTGGTGTCCTTGTCCAGACGACCGGCGGGGAAGAGGTTTCTGTGAAGATATTCTTCCGGAACCAGATCCAGAACAGTCTGTTGGGAACGATCCTCGGTGGCGGAGATGTAGCCCTTGGGTTTGTTCAGCATCAGATAGACGAACTTCTGGACAGAAATTTCCTGGCCGTCCACGGAAATGCGGTCGATGGCAGGATCCACTTTCAGT
>JAFOGM010000004.1 GCA_017386805.1 Bacillota bacterium | reverse complement strand
GTAATCCCAGACCCACCAGAGCGGAAGTGGCCGACGTAGCCAACGCTATTCTGGACGGTACCGACGCCATCATGTTATCCGGGGAAAGTGCTTCCGGAAAATATCCCCTGGAAGCGCTGAAGACCATGAACAATATTGCATTGACCACCGAAGCAACGGTGAACTACGACGCGATTTTAAGAGAACGCGCGCTGATGCGTACTCAGGATGTGACCAATACCATTGGCCATGCTACTGTGACCAGTGCTCACGGCCTGAAGGCATCGGCCATCATCATCCCCACATCCAGTGGGGCAACCGCACTGACCGTAGCCAAGTTCCGTCCCAAGACCAAGATCATTGCGTTTGCAGCAACTCCTGCAGTTGCCCGTCGCCTGTCTTTATGCTGGGGCGTGGAACCGCAGCTGATGGCACCGGTGGAACACGAAAACCAGATCTTCCGTGAAGTTGTGGCAATTTCCAAAGGTAAGGACTTTGTCAAAGACGGTGAAACTGTCATCATCACTGCGGGTCTTCCGGTAGGTGTCAGTGGAAATACCAATATGATGCGTATTCATGTAGTAGGAGGAGCAATTTAAACATGTTTTTAGAAATGGGAGAGTATGTGAAGTCCCTGCTGATCGTTTGTCCACTGGTTTTTTTAGCAGGGTTTGTTGATGCCATTGCCGGCGGCGGCGGATTGATTTCCTTACCGGCATATTTGTTTGCCGGGGTACCGTCTCACATGGCCATCGGTACCAATAAGTTCGCTATGAGTATCGGTACAGCCACAGCATCTGCAAATTATATCAAAGCAAAGAAGGTGAACTTCTCCATCGCTATCTGGTCCATGTTAGGGGCTCTGGCGGGAGCGTCCATCGGTTCCAATATTGCACTGCTGATTCCGGACAAGGTCCTGACCATGATGATGGTAGCGGCTCTTCCGGTGGTTGCGGTGTTCATCCTGACCAGAAAGGAACTGCGCAGCGATGATATCCAGCTGAAGGAAATGGGAAAGGTACGTTTCACCATCACCTGCATCGCCATCGGTCTTTTCATCGGTATGTATGATGGTATGATCGGACCGGGTACCGGAACCTTCATGATCCTGGCGTTCACCAGCCTGATCGGTTTGGACATGGTTACTTCTTCCGGTTGTGCGAAGCTTTCTAACCTGGCTTCCAATGTGGCGTCCCTGTTCGTATTCCTGTTCAATGGACAGATCAATTTCGCACTGGCGATCCCGGCAGCCATCTGCACCACGTTAGGCGCAGTGTTCGGTTCGAAGCTGGCCATCAAGGGCGGCTCCAAGTACATAAAAGCAACCATCTTCCTGGTGCTGACGATGCTGTTTGTGAAGTTCGGATATGAATTATTCGTAAAATAAAAGAGAGGGCATATGGATCGTGAACCAATGACGCGGGAACGTTCGGAGCTGATCACGGGGTTGATCTCCATGGTCATCGCAGAAAAGGAACCTGCTGTAGAGTTCTCCAAGAAGGAACTGCGGGAGGCAGAGGCCGGTTTTACGGAAGTAGAACTGGAAAGCCTCCGGGAGCAGGGCTTT
>JAFOGM010000011.1 GCA_017386805.1 Bacillota bacterium | reverse complement strand
TCATTTCAGCCACTCTGCAGATGTCGCCTGCACCCATGGTCAGGACCAGGTCACCTTCGTCAGCGTTGTTGTAAACGAAGGAAGCCATATCGTCGAAATCGTCGAAGAAGTACACATCCTTTTCGGGGTGACGCTTTTTGATCTCGGCAGCCAGGCTCTTGGAACTGATCTTGTAGATGTTCTTTTCGCGGGCAGCGTAGATCTCAGCCAGGATCAGCTTGTCGGCATCAGCGAAGGATTCTGCGAATTCGTCGAAGAGAGCCATGGTTCTGGTGTAGGTGTGGGGCTGGAACAGACACCACAGTTTGTTGTGCTGAATGTTCTTGGTAGCGGACAGAGTCGCCTTGATCTCTGTGGGATGGTGAGCGTAGTCATCCACGATGCGGATGTTGTTCTTGGTGGAACCCACCACGTCAAAGCGGCGCTGGGTACCGGTGAAGTTCACCAGGGTAGAGATGATGGACTGGGGGGATACGCCCAGGCTGTGGCAGCAGGCGATTGCCGCTAAGCTGTTGGCGATGTTGTGCTCGCCGGGAACGGACAGCTGAACGGAACCGAAGAAACCGTCGGGGCAGTAAACGTCGAAGGACGGCATCCCCATGGTGTTGAATTTGATGTTGTCTGCGTGGTAGGTTGCGCAGTCGCTGAAACCGAAGGTGATCACGTTGCAGTCCACCTGTTCCAGAATGGACTGGATGAAGGGGTTGGCGTCGTAAGCGATCAGAGTTCCGTTTCCGGGTACCAGGTTAGCAAAGCGCTGGAAGGAGCTGGTGATGTGATCGATGTCCTTGAAGTAGTCCAGGTGATCGGAGTCGATGTTCAGGATGATTTCGATCTGGGGACGGAGACTTAAGAAACTGTCCATGTATTCGCAGGCTTCGGTAACGAAGTATTCGCTCTTTCCTACCTTTACGTTTCCGTTGAATTCCGCCAGATTACCGCCCACCAGAATGGTGGGGTCGGTGGCAGCATGTTCCAGGATCAGAGAAATCATGGAAGTGGTGGTGGTTTTTCCGTGGGTACCGGAGATGGCGATGCTGTTTTCATAACCGGACATCAGCGCACCCAGAGCTTCTGCGCGGGTAGCGGTGGGGATCCCCTGTTCGATGGCAGCTTTCAGTTCCGGATTTTCCTTGGAAACTGCAGCGGAGTAGCAGATCAGATCTGCACCTTCGATGTTTTCGGCGCTATGTTCAAAATAGATCTTTGCACCGTGGCTGATCAGATGATCGGTGGTTTCGCTCTGCTTCATATCGGAGCCAGAGACAATGTAGCCGCGGGATAAAAAGATTTCGGCGATGGCAGACAGACCGATGCCGCCGATGCCGATGCAATGTATGTGTTTAAAATTGGTAAAATCCAACATGGATGTTCCTCCTGAATTTGTACTGTGTCTGAATCAACAAATTGTCAGACGTAGGTATTATACCACATATATTTCGGTTTTGTGCGGATGAATATGAAAAATGTTAAAATAGTTTCGATTTGACAAACGGTGAAAAAACGAATAAAATTGACATAACACGAACGTAATATTCGTATTCTCTGGAGGTGACATACAATGAAAAGGACAGAACGCGTGGGCGCCATGCTGCAGATCCTGAGAGAAAATCCCAATAAAACATTTTCTCTGGGTTATTTCTGCGACATGTTCGACTGCGCAAAATCCAGTTTAAGCGAAGACGTGTCTGCAGCAAAGCGCGCCTTGGAAATTTCCGGCTATGGAAGAATCGAAACTTCTGCGGGTGCCAAAGGGGGGCTGAAATACATCCCTTCCATTTCCCAGAAGACCGCGGAAAGCTTGCTGCATGAGCTGGAATGCAAGTTGGAAGAAAAAGATCGAATTCTTGCCAACGGCTTCCTGTATACATCGGACATCATGTTCAACCCGGTAATCGCCAAAGGCGTAGGCCAGATCTTCGCGAAGAAATTCGAGAACTGCAGGGCAGATTACGTGGTGACTGTGGAAACGAAAGGCCTTCCGGCGGCCCTGATGACGGCGGAGATGCTGAATCTTCCCCTGGTGGTACTGCGAAGAGAAAGTAAAATCTCGGAAGGTTCCACTGTGAGTATCAATTACTTCGCCGGTTCGGCAGAGCGGATCCAGAAGATGTCCCTGGCAAAGAGGGCGGTAAAGCCCGGTACGAGAGCTCTTATCGTGGACGATTTCATGCGTGCAGGAGGAAGCATCCGTGGGATCACTGATATGATGAGAGAATTCGATGTGGAAGTTGTCGGTGTAGGGGTCGTGATCGCAGCGAAAGTACCGGAGAAGAAAAAAGTCTCGGATTACTTCCCGCTGATGTATCTCGGAACGGTAGATGCCGATGAACAGATCATCGAAATTGAACAGAATGTCGAAGGATTGAAGGAGATTTTTGAATAAATTCAGGAATTTTGAGGGAAATAAACAATCCTTAGGGCAGAATGGTTGTGGAAACGGTTGAAAAATGCAGGGAATCATGGTATACTGTTACCGATACGATCCTGCGCTTTGTAGGTAGTATGCGCGATAATACGCGTACTAAATCCGAAGAGGAGAATCACTATGGAAATTACTGACGTAAGAATTCGAAGAATGGAAGACGAAGGTAAGATGAAGGCGGTAGCTTCCGTCACCTTTGACGGTGAATTCGTAGTGCACGACATTAAGATCGTAAAAGGTCTGAATGGTTTGTTTGTGGCGATGCCCAGCAAGAAGATCGGCGACAAATATAAGGATGTGGCTCACCCGCTGCTTCCTGAAACAAGAGAAAAAATCGCCAATGCGATCTTCCGCAAATACGAAGAAACATTCAACGAGCCAGTAGACGCAGAAGGTAATTGCGGGGAAGCAGAGACATTTTTAGAGGAATAAATTACCAATACGCTCAGAAAGACAGCAACTGCACAAAAACAGTTGCTGTTTTTTTCGATATTCTGTCATTTTAGGGTTTGTATAATGACAGAAAGATGGTATACTGATTATGTGTGAATAAGGGAGATGCCGGTCCGGCTTCGTTGGATCGGATAACATACCAAGGGGATTAGGAAAACTATTGCAACAGGCGAAAGCCAAAGGAGGACAATCAAGATGAGGAACGGCGTATTTGCAGATTACAAGATTTTCACCGGTAATGCAAATCCGGCTCTGGCGGAAGAAATTGCTAAAATCATGGGAAAACCTTTAGGTAAATCCGCAGTTAACAAATTCAGCGACGGAGAAATCTCCGTAAGCCTGTGGGAAACTGTACGTGGTATCGATACCTACATCATTCAGCCCACTTGCGATCCGACCAATGACAACCTGATGGAACTGCTGATCATGATCGACGCGATGAAGAGAGCATCCGCTGGTCGTATCAACGCAGTTATTCCGTATTATGGATATGCTCGCCAGGATAGAAAAGCAAAGGCGAGAGACCCGATCACAGCAAAGCTGGTAGCTGACCTGTTACAGGCTGCTGGTGCTGACCGCGTGATCACCATGGACTTACACGCAGCTCAGATCCAGGGTTACTTCGATATCCCCGTAGACCACCTGCTGGGTATGCCCATTCTGGTTAAGTACTTCAAGGAAAAGAATCTGGACGACCTGGTAATCGTATCTCCGGACCACGGCAGCGTAAGCAGAGCAAGATCCATGGCTCAGCCCCTGGATGCGCCCATCGCTATCGTAGACAAGAGACGTCCGAAGGCAAATGTCAGCGAAATCATGAACGTTATCGGTGAAGTTAAGGACAAGACCGTTGTTCTGATGGACGACATGGTAGATACCGCTGGTACCATCTGCAACGCAGCGAATGCAATGAAGGACATGGGTGCGAAGGAAGTTTACGCTTGCGCAACTCACCCGATCCTGTCCGGTCCTGCGATCGAAAGAATCGAAAAGTCCGCGATCAAGGAAATGGTACTGCTGAACACCATTCCTCTGCCGCCGGAAAAGCAGATCGACAAGATCAAGACTCTGTCTGTAGCTCCGATGTTCGCAGAAGCAATGATCCGCGTATTCACCAACACTTCTCTGAACGGTCTGTTCTAATACATATCGCAGAGAACTCTGCTGTTACGATTGTGACAAAGGGGCTGTCGTTTGACAGCCCCTTATTTTAATTAAGGGAGAACAATTATGTATATCATTGTGGGATTAGGAAACCCTGGAAAACAGTATGAACAGACACGCCACAACATGGGCTTCATCACCATCGACCAGCTGGCGGAGAAGCACTCCATCAGTGTGACCAAGCTGAAGCATAAGGCACTGGTGGGAGAAGGCTATTTCGGAACCAGGAAGGTGATGCTGGTAAAGCCTCAGACCTATATGAATCTGTCCGGTCAGTCTGTTCGTGAAATCATGAGTTACTACAAAGAAGACATCGAAAACCTGATCGTGATCTATGACGACATCGATCTGGAACCGGGAAAGCTGCGGATCCGTGGAAAGGGAAGTGCCGGAACTCATAACGGTATGCGTTCCATCATCTACGAACTGCAGGACGATGGCTTCCCCAGAATTCGTCTGGGCATCGGAAAGAACCCTATGATCCCCCTGGACAAATTCGTTTTAGGTGGATTTACGACCGAGGAAAAACCGCTGCTGGAAGAGGCCGTGACCAAGGCGGTCCAGGCCATCGAATGTTACGTGACCGAGGGCATCAATGCAGCGATGAACGCATACAATGAAAAAAAGCCCAAAAAGGCAAAACCGGTGAAAGCTGAGGAAGGAAATGAGCAGTAACAGCGGAATGCACAATTATTTCGGGATCTCCGAGAGCCGTGTGGCTCCCGTAGCCGCCCACTTTGCAGAACAGAGAGGACAGGCCATCATCGTGACGGCCACCCACGGGAAGGCAAAGCGGCTGGCGGAGGATATGGCCTTCTTTACGAAGAAGACCATCCACGTCCTTCCGGAGGATGAACACAGTTTCCTGCGCTACGAGGCCAAGAGCCGCGCAGGGATCTCTGCCTATCTGACGGCGCTGGCTGCCTTAGGGGAGCATCAGGACTGCATCGTGATCCTGCCGGTGACGGCAGCTTTGAAAAAGCTGATCCCTCCTGCAGAGTTCCGCAGTCTGGCCTTTGAGGTGGCTGCGGGGGATGAACTGGAGCCGGAAGAAGCCGCCAAGCGGCTGGTTGCCATGGGGTATGAACGAGTTCCTTACGTGGAAGCCATGGGCCAGTTCGGGATCCGCGGTGGAATCATCGACATCTTCCCCATGAACCGGGAATACCCCATCCGAATCGAACTGTTCGACACGGAAGTGGACTCGGTGCGAAGCTTCGACGTTCTGACCCAGCGCTCGGTGGAAAACGAAGCGGAAGTCCGGATCTGGCCGGCGTCCCTTCTGGTTCAAAGCGAAGGACTCTTTGAAGCGGCTTCGAAAAAGATTCACAGGACTTACACCACCCAGGCCGGAAAGATGGCCGACGGTGAAGCGAAGGAACGCTTATTGGCTCACAGAGATCAGCTGACGGAGGCTCTGGCCACCGGTTACCAGCGGACCATGCTGGAGCGCTATCTTCCCTATTTTTACAAAGAACTGAGTCACATTTGGGATTACGCAGATCAGGAAAACTGTACCGTGATCTTCGATGATCCCGACCGACTGGAAGAAGCTCTGGAAGCTTACACAAAAGAAGCCACCGAGGACTATAAGGTTCTTCTGGAACGAGGAGAGTGTGTTCCGACCGAGGGTAAGCATGTGCTAACCAAGACTGATCTCTACGAGATGTACAACGGTCAGGACAGTGCTTACTTCTTCACACCCTTCCAGAAACGGATCCGCGGGGTGGACCGTCTGGACACCCTGGAGGGGATTTCTTCCCGCCAGGCACCGGTCTTCAATGGCCGCATGGACCTTCTGGAATCGGAGCTGCGCCGCAGCGTGAAGCAGGGCTACAAGGTGACCATCGCCTGTTCCTCCCTGGAACGCTGTACCAACATGGAAGAATTCCTGGACAGAGCCGGACTCTCCGGAAAGGTGGAGATCCGTCTGGGTGTGATCTCCGGCGGG
>JAFOGM010000112.1 GCA_017386805.1 Bacillota bacterium | reverse complement strand
CAGATTTGGAAAAGCTGCAATGCGCCGGAAATCCTCCTGAGGCTGCTGAGCGGATTAAAGAAGTTCGATCCTGGATTTGCTCAACGCTGGCCATTGTTTCAAAAGGCCTATGGAGAATGGAAAGAGAACCATACAGGGCTAAAAACATGTATAAGACAAATACGAAACTGGCGAAAAGAGTTTCCGGAAGACTCGATTGGTCGAAACAGAAACCGATATCAAATTACAATGAACGAAATGGAATGAAACGAAATTGAATCAAAAGGAATCCGATGTTTTCAAAATACAAAAGCAGCTCATTTGAGCTGCTTTTGCTGGATTTCAGGCTACTTGCACTGGAAAGACTGGCAATCTGTGCACTTGTCTTCAGTGGGATTCAGTTCATGAGTTCCCACATGGATGGTGTTCAGAGTGCAGTAGTTCTGCTTACCATTGTGGAACTTGCACTGATGAACGGAGCATTCGATGGATTCATTGATCTTGCTCATTGATTTTACCTCCTCTTGTACGATTTGTACGAGATTTAGTATGGCTGAATTTCTCGGGATTATTGCTGGAAATGCAAAGTTTTCAGCCTGAATTGTCCTTGAATTATAGTGTAAAAAATGCTATAATACAACAGCTTATCGGGTTTTTCCGAGTTGGCGTAATAATTCCTGTAAAGAGAGAAAAATTATGGATAATTTTCAGATGATCCTGGCCTCCGGTTCGCCGCGCCGCATAGAAATGATGAGACGCAGTGGAGTGGAACCGTTGATCATAAAGCCGGAAGTGGATGAAACTGTTTCTTCGGAATTGACTCCGGAACAGGCTGTCATGTACCTGGCGCTGAAGAAAGCGCTGGCTGTGGAAGAACAGGTGGAATTCAAAGAAAATCAGTGGCTGATCAGTGCAGACACCATCGTATGTCGCGAAACCATCATGGGAAAACCCCAGGATGAGGCGGAAGCTGTTGCGATGTTGTCCGATCTGCGCGGACGGGAACACCGTGTGATCACCGGTGTGGCGATCCTTTCTCCCGGTACTACCAAGAGAAAGGTCTTTGCGGAGACCACAAAGGTTTTCTTTAAAGACTATGACGACCAGGTGATCCGCGATTATATTGCCAGTGGCGAAGTTTGGGACAAAGCAGGAGCGTACGCTATTCAGGGTGGATTCCGCGATCAGGTGGACCATATCGAAGGCGATTATGACAATGTGGTCGGCTTCCCCTGGGCACGATTCGTGGAAGAGTTAAAGGTTCTCACTGAGGGAACTTTAGACTTTACACAGACCAGATAAGAAAACATCGGATCCGGAAAGGAACCGATCATGAGTTTAAAACAGTGGCCCGCTTCTGAGCGGCCAAGAGAAAAGATGCTGAAATATGGCGTACAAACGCTTTCCAATGCGGAACTTTTAGCATTGATCATCAGAACGGGAACCAGAGAAGGCTCTGCCCTGTCGTTGGCGGAAGACATTCTGGCGCAGGAACAAGGACTGGCGTCTTTGAATTCCATGGGGCCGGAGGAATTTTCCTGCATCAAAGGAATCGGGGTTGCCACGGCGTGTACCCTGACGGCGGCGGTGGAACTGGGAAAACGGATCGCTGCTGCACCGAAGCAGGAACGCATTTGTGTAGAAGGCCCGGAACAAATTGCAGAATTGTTTATGGAACAGATGAGATCGCTGGAAAAAGAAATGTTTCAGGTGGTCCATCTCAATACAAAAAACGAAATTACTAGTATCGAGAATGTATCTGTGGGAGATTTGAATTCTTCCAGTGCTGGACCCAGGGAAGTGTTTCACAATGCGATCCGGCGAAGTTCGTCTGCGGTAGCTCTGGTACACAATCATCCCAGCGGGGATCCGGAACCATCCCAAGCGGATATCCTTTTGACCACGCGGCTGGTGGAAGCGGGACGTTTATTGGGGATCCGGGTATTGGATCACATCATCATCGGGGATGGGGTCTTTATAAGTTTGAAGCATCGGTCTTTGATGTGACGCAAGTCCATCAGGACGAAAGATAACAATGATAAAATAGAATTGAGAGGGATAAACTATGTTTTTCAAGCAGGATTTAGGTATCGATTTAGGAACAGCAAATACTCTGGTTTATACGAAGGATAAGGGAATCATACTCAATGAACCCTCCGTTATTGCCGTGGATATGAATACCAACACCGTTCTGGGCGTTGGTAAGGAAGCAAAGGAAATGCTGGGAAGAGCTCCCGGAAACATCCAGGTCGTTCGTCCGCTGAAGGATGGCGTAATTTCTGACTTCGTAATGGCTCAGACTATGCTGAAGGAATTCATCAAGAAGACCCAGATCAAGAGTGGTGCATTCAGTTCTCTTCGCGTGGTAATCGGCGTTCCCTCCGGTGTAACCGAAGTGGAAAAGAGAGCAGTGGACAGCGTTGTTCGTGAAATGGGTGCCAAGGATGTTTTCATCCTGACCGAACCCATGGCTGCAGCAATCGGTGCCAATCTGGCAGTCGATGACGCTCGCGGCTGCATGATCTGCGATATCGGCGGCGGTACTTCTGACGTTGCAGTGATTGCCCTGGGTGGTATCGTTACCAGTGTATCTCTGCGCTGCGCCGGCGATAAGATGGATGAAGCCATCGTCGCTTACGTAAGAAAGACATATAATCTGATGATCGGCGATAAGACTGCTGAAGAAATCAAGAAGACTGTAGGGGTCGTGGAACCGTCCGTTCTGACTGAGCCCAATGCAGTAACCGAAATGCAGGCAAGAGGCCGCGACATCATCACCGGTCTTCCCAAGACTGTGACCGTAAGAGCTCTGGATATCATGGAAGCTCTGAAGGAACCCATCGGTATGATCATGGATGCCATCAAGAGCACTCTGGAACAGACTCCGCCGGAACTGGCTGCGGATATCGTCAACAGCGGTCTGGTACTGGCTGGCGGCGGTGCTCTGCTGAAGGGTCTGGATCGTCTGATCGAAAATCAGACCGGCATGAAGGTCATCATCGCAGACAACGCGCTGGAAGCGGTTGCCGAAGGTACCGGACGCAGCCTGGAAAGCGTTGAGAAAATCAAGAGATATGCTTTCGGTCCGAAGCGTTACTAATCATTTAAAATTGGGAAATACGAGAGGTAATTCGTTTTGAAAAAATGGTTGAAGGAACATGCAGTGATATCCATTCTGATCGCCGTAGCTTTGGCTTTGGTGATTCTTTTGGTGTCCTCTTTTCTTCATTTAGGGAATAGTACTTCCGTGGGGAAATTCTTCATCGGGATCGTTACTTCGATTCAGGAACCCATTTCCAATCTGACCACCAATGTTTCCAACGGATTCCGGAATCTCTTCTCCCTGCGCAGCATTGCCAGTGAAAACGAAGCGCTGCGGGAGGAAGTAGCGGAATTGAAACAGGAACTGATCTTACAACAATTTTCTGAGCAGGAGTTGGAAGAACTGCGTCAGCTGTCCCAGGTATTGAACTATACCAGTGTTCAGAACAGTCGTTCCTATGTGACCGGGGATGTGATCGCTATGGACAGCTCCAACTGGTTCAATATTTTCACCATCAACGTAGGTACGGAACAAGGTGTTCAGAAGGATGCTATGGTCATCAATGGGGATGGTCTGGTAGGAAGAGTCTACGAAGCCGGAAAAGACTGGGCAAAGGTCATTTCCGTCATCGATGAAACAAACAATGTCAGCTTCCAGGTGTTCCGTGACAGTTCGGAAAGTTATCTGGGTGTTCTTACCGGAGATGGTATGGGCGGTTTGCGCGGATATATGCTGGATAATGACGCGTCTGTCATCGAAGGTGACACGGCATTGACTTCCGGGATCGGGATTTATCCCCAGGGTGTTGTCATTGGACGAATCAGTGAAGTCGTAGTGAATACAGACTCTCTGCTGAAGGAAATCATCCTGGAAACTTCTGTGGATTTCAAAAATGTACAGAAGGTCATGGTATTGTCCGGAAACTAAGCGGAGGCGATTGCGGTGAAATTAAAGTTAAGATTTATCATACCGATCTATCTGCTTCTGTTCCTGCTGCAGTGTACGATCCTTCCGCAGTTTGATCTGTTCTCCTGTACACCGAACCTGATTCTTTGCATCACGGTGCTGCTGGCTCTGCGCAGTGACAGTTATCTGGGCATGGCTATGGGGATCGCTGCAGGTTTATTGCAGGATATGTTCTTCGGACAGATGATCGGGATCGCAGCGCTCTGTTATTTTGCAATGACGCTGCTGATCATGATGACAAAGCATTTGACGTATAAGAGCAGTGGAATTTCCGTTTTGATTTTCGGGAGTGTCTGCACGATCGTTTATTCCTTCCTGTATTGGGGGATCTCCGTGATCATGGGCAGCGGCTATCATATCTGGTATATGATGAAAATGCTTCCGCAGTTATTGATCTATAACGGGATCGTCCTGTTCCTGATGCATCTGGTCATGCACCATCAGGAACGCAAATATCCGGAAGATAGATTTATGTAATTCGATAATAGTTAGGGGTTAAGAGTATGAATCGATGGATCAATTCCAGACATAACCAAATGGTCTTGTTCATCGCCGCACTGATCGTGATTTTGATCGTGCGGTTATTTGTTCTTACCGTGGTTCAGGGAGAAGACTGGGGAACCAGAGCGGAAAACCTGACCAGTAAGAATATTTATACCATTGCTCCCCGCGGTCAGATTTTCGACCGTAACGGTCAGCTCCTGGCCGGGAACATTCCCAGTTTCAATGTACGTTTCTCGCCGGATGGACTGAAAACGGAGCAAATCAATGCACAATCGCTGGAACTGATGAAGCTGTTCGAAAAAAATGGCGACAATTACGTGGACAACTTCCCCATCATGATCGATGACCAGGGAAGATTCTATTACACCTATCAGGTGACCATCGGTGAATGGCTGGAAAGCGAAAACATGCCTACCAGCTTTACGGCACAGCAGGCCTTCGATGAACTGCGTCTGCGCTACGGCGTGGAAGAAGCACTGGATAAATACGAAGCGCAGAGTGAACTGCAGAATACCTACGGAATTTATCCGCCCATCTCTGTAAAAAACATGGTATTTACAGATGACCTGGAAAAGGAAAGTTTCCTGGGAAGATACCAGTTGGATTACAAAACCACGGAGACCTATTACACAGCACAAGAAGCCTTCGAAGCTTTGAGAGAACGGTTTGAGATCGACGAAGCCGTTTCGGATCGGGATGCCCGCCGAATCATGGTTGTGCGCAACGAATTAAGTGCTCTGGGATATTTGGGTTACGTTCCGGCTAAGATTGCTGAAAACGTATCCGATGCCACGATCATCGCTATCGAAGAACGAAGTCATGACTTTGCCGGAGTGGAAGTTGCTGCGGAATCCGTTCGTTATTATCCTAACGGAAACAGCACGTCTCACATTTTGGGATATCTGGGTAAAATCTCGGAAAGCGAAAAGGCATCTTACCTGGAAAAGGGCTACAGCAGTACTGACCTGGTAGGAAAAGACGGAATCGAAAGCGCCATGGAAGATGTTCTGAAAGGGACCGATGGTGTGGAAGTGGTTCAGGTCAATGCCAAGGGGAAAAAGACCGGTACCATCAGTAAGACAGAAGCTATGAAAGGTCAGGACGTGTATCTGACCGTAGACCTGGAACTGCAGAAAGTAGCAGAAGAATCCCTGAAAAAGATTCTAAACGCGCTGCAGACGGGAGGGACCTTTGAAAGTAAATGGGGAAATGTCAGCTATGCAGGAAATCGCCATGCCAACGCCAACGTAGGGGCTGTGGTTGCCATCGAAGTTGAAACCGGTGATGTTCTGGCCATGGCCTCCAATCCGGACTTCGACCCCAATTTGTTTGCCACCGGGATCACCTCCGAAGACTGGGCAAGTCTGCAGAAGGAAAACCCCCGCGATGCTCTGTCGCCAGCACCTTTATACAACGTGGCAGCCAGAACCGCGGTACAGCCCGGTTCCACCTTTAAGCCCGTTACGGCAACCGCCGCATTCGCGGCTGGATTGGATCCCGACAGAAAACTGCGGGACGGCGGGTATTTGATGCTGGGAAGCCAGTCCTTCAACTGTCTGGTATGGACCACATCTCATTCCACCCACGGTATGACTGACCTGAGAGATGCACTGGAAGTATCCTGTAACTATTACTTCTACGATCTGGCCACCAACTTCGACTGGTCCAGAAACACCTCCTTGGGCCTGGACGAAGACATGGGTGTCGAAAAGATTGCAGAGTATGCACATCAGTATGGTCTGGGATTACCCACCGGAATCGAAATCAAAGAATCCGTTGGTAACGTTCTGACCGAAGAAAAGAAAATTTCCTCGTACAAGGCGATGCTTCGTCTGTATCTGAGAAACAATAAAAACAAATACTTTACGGAAGAAATTCTGGCAGACAGTGAAAAGGTAAACGAGGCAATCAATACCATCGTTGACTGGACAGAAGAAAATCCCACCAGAAACCAGATGCTGGAACGCCTTCCCGGTGTTGGTGTCAGGGAAGATATGGTGGAAACCGTAACTGACACTGTAAAATATACGTATTTCAATTATGCAAAGCTGAACACTGCCGACGCACTCAACGTAGCCATCGGACAGGGGGAAAACGCTTATACACCGCTGCAGATGGCCAACTACGTTGCCACACTGGCTAACGGCGGTAAGAAGAATCAGGTCAGCCTGATCAAGGGCGTGGAAGGGGAAGGCGCTGTTTCCAAACCGGAACCTACTAAAGTGGATGTAACAGATGACTCCATTTTCGACGAAATGTTGGAAGGGATGAGACGCGTAGCTCATGGAAGCCGCGGAAGTGCAAGAAGATATTTTGCAACTTTCCCGGTGGAAGTTGCAGCTAAGACCGGTACCGCGGAACGTGATGGTCACATCAATCCGCCCAGTGAAGTGGAATACGTAAAGACCTACCTGAAGCGCATTGCGCCTCAGCTGACCTGGGAACAGGTCGAAGAAAAAATGAGGAGCCTGAAGGAAGAAGATCCCGAAACCTTCCAGTCCGACGATGTTGCTGTTGTCAGCGCCGTGGTTCGACTGACCGATGGAAAGGTGACCAGAGAAAAGATCAACCAGTTCAAACCGGTATATGACAACTTCTCCTGGTTCGTATGTGCGGCTCCCGTAGATGATCCCAAGATCGCAGTGGCTGTTCTGATTTTCCAGGGTGGTCAGGGGGGTCTTGGCGCGCCTGTAGCAAGAGAAGTCATTGCGCAGTATCTGGAACTGGATAAGGCCTATGAAAATTATAGTGTGAATTCCACACTGACACAGTAAGGAGACCGAAATGGGAGAAGTTATCGTAGTAGCATCAGGAAAAGGCGGAGTCGGAAAGAGTACCTTTGCTGTCAATGGAGCAGCCATGCTGGCCCAGCAAGGACATCGTGTTGTTCTGATCGACATGAATATGGGACTGCGCAATCTGGACCTGTATATGGGAATGGAAAACAACGTGGTATATGACGTGGCGGATGTTCTGGCCGGTATGTGCGGAATCCGCAAGGCTATGATCCGCGATAAACGGTTCCCGGGACTCTATTTGATCTGTGCTGCACAGTATAAAAATACGGAACTTCTCACGGAAACTCACATGGAAGTCCTCTGTAAGAAGCTGGCGGAAAACTATGATTATGTCATCATCGATGCTTCGGCGGGAATCGACAAGAACCTGCGTCTGGCAGCCGCTGGCGCCGACAAGGCCATCGTTGTGACCGTTCCGGAATTTGCCGCTCTTCGAGATGCGGACATGACGGATCGTGTTCTGGAAAAGCTGGGTGTGGAAAAGAGAGTCTTCTGTTTGAACAAAGTAAAGGCAAAGCTCTTTGGAACCTGTTGGATGCCCTCGCTGAGTCAGATCGTGCAGATGGTTCGCATGGATCTCATCGGGATGATTCCTTACGATGATAATTTCCAGGTGGCTTCCAATCTGGGAATGCCCATCGTTTGTAAAGAAGATACCTACATCTACAAAAACTTCAGCGAAATCATGAAGCGTGTGAAAGAACTGTAAGTGTAAACTGCAATAAAAAACTGGCGGATCCGCTGCGGCGGAACGCCAGTTTTCTGTTTTTTGATTAGAAGTTGATCAGCTTACTGCGCATACCCACATTCAGTACCAGACCGAGAGCGATCATATTGGTCAGAATGGAACTGCCGCCGTAACTGATAAAGGGAAGGGTGATCCCGGTAACCGGCATAACACCCATGGTCATACCGATGTTTTCGAAAATCTGGAAGAGGAACATGGCGAAGATACCGATAGCGATGAGACCGCCGTAATAATCTTTTGCATTTCTTGCGATGTTCAGGATCCGGTACAGGAAAGCACCGTAAAGGGAAATGACGATACCGCCGCCCAGGAAGCCCAATTCTTCCACAATAACTGCGAAGATAAAGTCGGATTCCTGTACAGGGAGGAATTTCAGTTCTTTCTGAGTTCCCTTGAACAATCCTTTTCCGAAGAGGCCACCGGAACCGATGGCAACTTTCGACATCCAAACGTGGTAATTTCCAGGAAGATTCAAATCGTTGGGATTCAGGAAGGCGTCGATACGCTGTTTCTGGTGGGTTGCCATCAATTTGTAGGCCACGGGCATCATGGCAAGAACCGCAGCGATGCAGCCGCCGTACAGCTTTCCATTGACACCAGCCATGAAAATCATGACTGCAGCGATGACACAGAACACCAATGCGTTTCCCAGGTCATTCTGCTTTAAGACCAGGAGAACGAAGGGCGCCAGGTAAAGACCACATTTGACCAGGGCTTTGAAGGTGTGAAGTTCTTCCATATGGCGGCAGAGATAATTGGCAAATACCAGAATAAAGGCAACTTTCACCAATTCTGCAGGCTGTAAGTTCAGAGGACCGATCTTCAGCCAACCCTGAGCACCGTACTGGTTATCGCCCAGCGGGGTGTATACCGTCAGAAGGAAAAGAAGGCTTCCTACATAGATGACCTTTTCCATGTTCTCGAACATTTTGTAATCCATAAGCAAAATGACTGACAAGATCCCAAAGCCAAGGACATAGGCAATCAACTGAACGATGATTTTTCGGGTCAGAACAAAGGTTCCGGCGTAGGCGGTGCTGCTGATCATGATGATACTGATCACCAGGAAACAGAGAACGATCGCAACCAGCCATCGATCTATATTTTTGAATAAAGTAAAAATATGTTTCATTCGTAAATCTCTCTTTAAAACGGATGTATGTTTGTAACACTTTATTATACCACAAAAAATTTTTTTCACCAGTACAGAAGACAGAAACGGTAAAAAAGTTAAGAAAGTGCAGAAATTCAAGGGGTTGAGCCTTTGGGAAAGCGGGTATCTATGAAGTAAGCCGGGAGTAACTTCTGACGGAATTGTGAAATAATTTAATGGACAAAGTGAAGAAAATAAGATAGAATATATCTTGTATGATTATATCAATATTTCCCTAGTTAATGCGATATTTAGTACCTGATAAGAAATGAGAACGTGCCCTGCCTGCCACAGGGTTCGATTGAAAAAATAACAGCAAGAAGGAGGTGCATTGTTATTATCTGGAAATTAATTGTTGCAATTATTATCGCCCTGCCTATCGGGGTGTTAGTAGGATATATTATCCGTAAGAATTTTGCAGAAAAAACCATTGGAAGCGCAGAACAGATGGCGAAGAACCTGATTTTAGATGCTGAGAACAGATCTCAGACCATCAAGAAGGAAATCACTCTGGAAGCCAAGGAAGAAGCGCACAGAATGAGAAGCGATGCGGAACGCGATATTCGTGAACGCAGAGCGGAAATTCAGAGATCTGAAAAGCGTCTGATCCAGAAGGAAGAATCTCTCGACAGAAAGATCGAAAATCTGGAAAAGAAGGAAGAAAGCATTACTAGAAAAGAACAGAAGATAACAGAAAAGGAACAGGAACTGGACGGTTTCTTAGAAAAGCAGAGAGAGGAACTGGAACGTATTTCTGGTTACACTGCAGAAGAAGCGAAGCAGCTGCTCCTGTCCAACGTTGAAAAGGATGTACGCTATGAAGCGTCCCTGATGATCAAGGATATCGAGTCCAAAGCTAAGGAAGAAGCGGACAAGAAAGCCAAGGAAATCATCACCGGTGCGATTCAGAGATGTGCTGCAGACCACGTGGCTGAAACCACCGTATCTGTAGTTCCCCTGCCCAACGACGAAATGAAGGGTCGTATCATCGGCCGTGAAGGACGAAATATTCGCGCTATCGAAACACTGACAGGCATTGATTTGATCATCGACGATACTCCGGAAGCTGTTATCCTGTCCGGATTTGACCCGGTCAGAAGAGAAGTTGCCCGCCTGGCTCTGGAAAAGCTCATCGTAGATGGACGTATCCACCCTGCGCGTATCGAAGAAATGGTGGAAAAGGCTCAGAGAGAAGTCAATACTATCATCAAGGAAGAAGGGGAAGCCGCTACTTTTGCAGTTGGTATCCACAACCTCCATCCGGAACTGGTTCGTTTACTGGGTCGTCTCCGTTACAGAACCAGTTATGGTCAGAACGTTCTGAAGCACTCTGTAGAAGTTGCCCACCTGGCCGGTCTGATGGCTGGCGAACTGGGTCTGGACGTAAAGCTGGCTAAGAGAGCCGGTCTGCTCCATGACATCGGTAAGGCAGTTGACCACGAAGTGGAAGGTACTCACGTAGATATCGGTATCGATCTGCTGCGTAAGTACAAGGAATCCGAAGCCGTGATCAACGGCATGGCTGCTCACCACGGTGACTACGAACCGAAGAGCATGGAAGCTGTTCTGATCGCTGCTGCTGACGCTCTGTCCGCAGCTCGTCCCGGCGCCCGCAGAGAAACTCTGGATTCTTACATCAAGAGACTGCAGAAGCTGGAAGAAATCGCAAACACCACTCCCGGTGTTGCCAGCTCCTTCGCAATTCAGGCTGGTCGTGAGATCCGTATCATGGCGAAGCCGGATGAAGTTTCCGACGATGCGATCGCGTTCCTGGCTCGTGAGATCTCCAAGAAGATCGAAAGCGAACTGGAATATCCCGGTCAGATCAAGGTTAACGTTATCCGCGAAACCAGAGCGACTGAATACGCAAAATAAACAACATCAAATCCACACTGTATCATGCAGTGTGGATTTTTTTATGTGTTTGACCAGCGAATAGATGACGACCTGCAAGAAAGAAGACGATAGTCTTTACACTTTCGCAGAAGAGAAAGATCACCAACATCAAGAATTCTGTACGATCCAGATATTCTGCCACACCAGGAAGGGACAACATATCGTAGATAGGATAGGTCAGATATTCGTAGGCATGAGGTCCCAGAGAAAGCACTCCCAGTAACTGCAGCGCTGAAGAAAACAGGATCGAGGAT
>JAFOGM010000111.1 GCA_017386805.1 Bacillota bacterium | reverse complement strand
CATCTGTTGGTAGATGCAAAACCACAACTCCGATTATCGGATGCCATCAAAGTCATGAAAGGAAACACAGCTCGATGGCTGTTCCTTCATCACCCAGAGATAAAATCATCTCTTTGGGGTGGTCATTTATGGAATCCTTCTTATTTTGTGGCTACTGTCAGCGATCGGACTATGGACCAGATCACCAAGTATATCGAAAATCAAACAGAAAGGAGTTAGGATCATGATACTGTATACAGCATACAGAGTTAAGATCAAAAGATATAACGATATCTTTAAACCAACTGTGATGCTGTATCAAAAAGCAGTTTCCTGGTTTTTAGATGTTATTTTAACTGAATGGGAATCCATCGGTCATCTTGGAGGAACGAAACGAAATAACCTGGTAGAAAAGCTTACCGTTGCCACAAAGAAGAATCCTTTACCAAAGCATTCCTTCAAAGATGCAGATGCTGACTTTTATAAAATGCCGGCATATCTAAGAAGGGCTGCCATCGCAGAAGCATTGGGTATGGTGTCATCTTACAAAAGCAATGAGGAAAGCGGTTTTCAGAAGCCAGGGAAACCCAGTGTCGGAGACAGCATGCCGGCCATGTACCGGGACAACATGTTTGTCCGGACAGGTACTTATACGGCAAGTGTCAAAGTCTATATCCGCAATACCTGGGATTGGATCGATATCGATCTCCGGAAAAGCGATGTGGATTATATCCTGCATCACTGTTCCGACCGCAAAGAGTGTGTTCCGACACTCCGCTGTCGCGGGAAAGAATGGTTCCTGGAGTTCGCCTTCGAAGAGAAGGTCGAATTGGAACAAGCCACATTACCGCAGCAACGGGTATTGTCAGTGGATCTTGGGATCAACAATTCTTGCGTGTGCAGTTTGCTGCTTTCCGACGGCACGATCCTCGGTCGGGAGTTTCTGACTCTGCCGAGAGAATACGACTGTCTGAAGCATGCGATCGGCCGCATCAAGAAGGCACAGCAGCATGGAGCCAGACGAACTCCGCGGCTGTGGGCCATTGCCAAGGGGATCAACGATGATATCGCATCCAAAACAGCAGAGTTTATCATGACCACAGCGCTCAGATATGAGGCAACGACCATTGTGTTCGAGCACCTGGATCTGAGTCGCAAGAAGAGAGGATCCAAGAAACAGAAGCTCCACTTATGGAAAGCAAGAAACGTTCAGGCGATCGTGACGACCAAAGCTCATCGCCATGGGATGCGGATCTCCAGAGTCAATGCCTGGGGAACATCCGCATTGGCATACGATGGCAGCGGTCGCGTCACCCGCGGTACCTATCTCCAAAACGGAGAGGAGAAGTACAACTACTCCATCTGTGTGTTCCCGACCGGGAAGCAGTACCACTGTGATCTGAACGCCAGCTATAACATCGGTGCGAGATTCTTTGTACGTGAGATCATGAAATCCTTGCCGGAGACGGTAAGGTTGGACATGGAGGCAAAAGTACCTTCCTGTTCCAAGAGAAGCACCTGCACCTTATCCACGTTACTTAACTTACATGCGGAGTTGACAGCATAGCTGTCATAACTCTGAGTGTAAGCTGTATGGTGGAAAGGCATTCCGTGTCCCTAAAGGACACATACAGCCGTTAGGCTGTGTTGGATGCCCGCGACTTTAGTCGTGGGAGGCTTCACGAACTGTATCAGTCTGTGAAGGACGCCGATGGTGTGGTACTGGTGACCGCGGTTTACTGGCATGATATGGCCGAATGCATGAAGGCTTTTGTGGACCGTATGAGACGCTGCGAAACCGGTTTTGGCCGTACCATGGTGGGAAAGAAAGTGCTGTTAGTCGGTTGTGCAGGAGGTACCGGCCGCGGTGCGGTGTACTGCCTTCACAACATGGAGGAAGCGTTGAATCACATGGAGATGGCAGCAGTCGATCGCATCCCGGTGATCCAGTTCAATAAGGGCTACATGCTGCCGGCGGTGCGAGAGGCTGGAAAGGCTTTTGCAGAAGCTTGTGAATAAAATTTATCGAAACATTCAATTATCTGCATTTTACAAATGTCCTTGAAACGTATAAAATAAAAGTAGTATACGGAAACGCCCTCCGGCGCGGAGACGGCGGGAAAGGAACGACTTATGAACGAAGCTTTATACCAGAAAACTGTAGAATTAAGACATTGGCTCCATCAGCACCCGGAACTGTCCTGTGAAGAGGTGGAAACCAAGAAAAAACTGATGGAATTCGTCGCTGAAAACGCACCCAGCCTGGAAATCCACGATCGTGGCTTATGGTTCTATGCAGCTTACAGAAGCGACAATCCGGAAGCAAAGACCTTAGCCTTCCGTGCAGATTTTGACGCGATCCCGGTGGAAGATGACATTGATGCTCCCTGGAAGTCCGTGAATCCCGGTGTAGGTCACAAGTGCGGTCACGACGGCCATGCAGCTTGGCTGGCAGGATTTGCTGCGGATGTACACGAACACGGTGCAGATAACAACATCATCTTCGTGTTCCAGCATGCGGAAGAAATCGGTGCCGGCGGTGAACCTTGTTCCGTAGTTATGGAAGAAGAAAAGGTGGACGAAGTTTACGGTGCTCATAACTCTGCCGGTTTTGATAAAGACCTGGTGGTGGTAAAGCCCGGAATCAATAACTGCGCATCTGAAGGGATGGAAATCATCTTCGACGGCGTTCCTGCTCACGCAAGCCAGCCGGAACACGGAAAGAATCCGTCGCTGGCGGTTTGCAGCATCGTTCAGGCCATTCCGGAACTGATCGCTCCCGAAAAGTGGGAAGGCTTAGTTCTTTGCACTGTCGTACAGATCGACGTTGGCGAAAGAGCCTTCGGCTGCGCTGCTGCAAAGGGTAAGCTGCTGATGACTCTGAGAGCGCAGAACGGACCGGAACTGGAAAAGCTGCAGCAGATCATCGAGGATATGGCAATCGAACGGGCTAAGGAATATGGCCTGGGCGTAGGCTTTATCTACCACGACGTGTTCCCGGAAACCAGAAGCTGGCCGGAATGCGTGGATAAGGTGAAGGCTGCTTGTGATGCCATCGGACAGCCCTGGTTCCAGCGTGAAGATTTCCAGAGAGGCTCGGAAGACTTCGGTCACTTCATGAAGAATACCCCCGGTGCTTACTTCATCGTAGGTAACGGTAAGGATACTCCGGCCATCCACACTGTGAAGTTTGACTTCCCGGATACTCACATCAAGCTGGTTTGTGATGTGTTCGGTCAGTTAGCAGGAATTCGCAAATAAATAGAGAAGCAAAGGGCCGGCCCGGCATGACCGGCCGGCCTTTCTTTCCCTCATTCACCAAGGAGGGTACCATGAGAGAGAGTATATACGAAAAAACAGTGGAGTTACGACAGGAACTTCATAACCATCCGGAATTGTCTATGGAAGAAGTGGAAACCAAGCTCCGGTTGATGGAATTTCTGAAAGTCAATGCTCCCGGCGTGGAAGTGGTGGACCGTGGCCGTTGGTTCTACGGTGTCTATCACAGCGACAATCCCGGAGCGAAAAACATCGCCTTCCGTACGGAGATCGATGCGCTTCCTGCGGGACATAAATGCGGTCACGACGGCCATATGGCATCCATGGCTGGGTTCGCCTGTGAAGTCAGCGAATGCGGTGCAGATAACAACATCTATTTCGTTTTCCAGCATGCCGAAGAGATCGGCGGCGGTGGCGAAGAATGTGCGGAACTGATGGATGAAGTGGGAATGGACGAGGTCTACGGCGCTCACAATTCCTCAGACTTTGAAAAGGATTTGGTGGTCGTGAAACCTGGTACGTCTAAGTGCGCATCCGAAGGGTTGGAGATCATCTTTACCGGAGTGTCTGCTCACGCAAGTCAGCCGGAACACGGAAAAAATCCGGCGCTGGCAGTCTGCAACATCGTCACGGAGCTTTCGAAGATCGCAGATCCGGCCAAGTATCGCGGACTCGTACTTTGTACCGTGATCCAGATGGATGTTGGCGAACGGGCCTTTGGCGTGGCTGCCCATAAAGGGAAGCTGCTGCTGACACTGCGCGGTCAGTTCGAAGACGAAATGAAGGCCATCGAAGAGGCGGTCATCGCTCTGGCAAAGAGCCAGGCCGAAGCCTACGGACTGGAGGTTGCCTTCGAATATCACGATGTCTTTCCGGAAACCAAAAGCTGGCCGGAGGCCACCAAAAAGGTGGAGGAAGCCTGTGCGAAAGCAGGACTGAAGTTCTACGAACGTCCGGACTTCCAGAGAGCATCGGAGGACTTTGGCTACTTCACCAAAAAGACGCCCGGTGCGTATATCTGGATCGGAAACGGAACGGAACATCCGCCCATCCATTCCATAGATTTTGATTTTATCGATTCCCACATTCAGGTGTTCAGCCGCTTGTTCGGTGCCCTGGCAGGGATTCGCAAATAGAGAGGTAAACGAAAATGAAAACATATAAGATTGCGTCCATTCCCGGTGACGGTGTGGGCAACGAAGTCGTTCGCGAAGGGTTACGAGTGTTAGAACACATCGCTAAAGTGGATGGCCGCTTCAATTTTGAAGTGACCCATTTCCCCTGGGGCTGTGAATATTACCTGGAAAAGGGTAAGATGATGGACGAAGACGGTATGGACCGTCTGGCAGAACACGATGCCATTATCTTAGGTGCTGTTGGTGCACCCGGCGTTCCCGATCACATCTCCCTGTGGGACCTGTTACTGAGAATCCGCAAGGGCTTTGACCAGTACATCAACCTGCGTCCGGTAAAACTGTTAAAAGGTGCTCCTTGCCCGCTGAAGGACGTGAAGAATGAAGACATCGACATGATCTTTGTTCGTGAAAACAGCGAAGGCGAATATGCCGGATCCGGCAGCTGGCTCTACAAAAACACCGATCGCGAAGTGGTGATCCAGGACGGCGTATTCTCCCGCCACGGCTGTGAACGCGTGATCCGTTACGCTTACGAATTGGCTCGTTCTCAGGGAAAGACTCTGACCAGCATTTCCAAGGCCAACGCTCTGAACTACTCCATGGTGTTCTGGGATCAGATCTTCAAGGAAGTGGGACAGGACTATCCCGATGTAAAAACTTACTCTTATCTGGTAGACGCAGCTTCCATGTTCATGGTAAAGGATCCCAAGCGTTTCCAGGTGGTTGTTACTTCTAACCTGTTCGGCGATATCCTCACCGATTTAGGTGCGGCAATCACCGGCGGCATGGGCTTAGCGGCCGGCGCAAACCTGAACCCGGAAAAGAAGTTCCCCTCCATGTTCGAACCCATCCACGGTTCTGCACCGGACATTGCTGGTAAGGAAATCTCCAATCCGCTGGCTACCATCTGGACCGTTGGCCAGATGCTGACTCACTTGGGTTATCCGGAATGGGAAGATAAGATCGTGGCTGCCATCGAAGATGTATTGGTATCCGGCGACGGTCTGACCCCCGATCTGGGCGGTACTGCACACACCGGCGATGCTGCAGATGCAGTGATTAAGAGATTACCAACATGAGCCGTAAAGCCCCTCGCTTTAGCCATGGGGATATAAGGCTATAGGAAATGTAGTTCGCATAAGCCATTGTATTATATGGTGGTTTGTAGTATAATATTAATATGAACACTATGAACTATAAATCAAACAATAACATCGCCTACTCGTGCAAATATCATGTGGTCTGGTGTCCGAAATATCGGAGAAAGGTTCTTGTCGGCAATATCGAAACACGCCTCAAGGAGATCATCACACAGACGTGCGCTGACCTTTCGATAGAAATCATCGAAATGGAACTGATGCCGGACCACGTACATTTGTTGATCGAAGTAGATCCGCAATTCGGGATCCACAAAGCTGTAAAACAGATGAAGGGGAACTCGTCGCATATTCTGAGAGAAGAGTTTCCGGAATTGCGAACGAAACTTCCTACCCTGTGGACCAATTCGTATTTCGTATCGACTGTAGGCGGTGCTCCGTTTGAGGTCATCAAACAGTACATCGAAAGCCAGAAGACATCCCAGCGTCAGGAGATCCCGACCCGAAAAAGGAGAAAACCTCATGAAATTGAAAACAGCAAAGAATGAGGAACCGTTGACAAGCACGCTCCAGTGGAAGCTTCTTCCTACAGCGGAACAAAAGGAGCTGATCTTCACGACAATGAACACGTATATCGCTACGGTGAACACCTTAGTGTCCGAGTTCTGCGTCTTGGATCAGGTAGACCGACGTACCACCGCAGATGTCATCGCGGAACTTCCTGCATGCTTGAAGAATCAAACACTGCGGGATGCTAAAAGCGTTTTTCGGAAATACAGATCCGCATGCAGGAAGGCAGATGCCTGGAATCGCAAGCATCCGCAAGAACCGAAAACTGCAACCTGTGCCGTCTTAAAAAAGCCGGCTGCCATATGGAACAACCAAAACTATTCCATCAAACAAGGGAAACTGGGGTTTCCGGTGTTCAAGGATGGAAAGTCTACTAAGATCTATGTCAATGTATTGATTCCAGCAGAACAACTGAACCTCTGGAATCACACAAAGCATGGGACTCTGCGTATCACACCCAAAGGGGATAAGCTGATTGCCCAGGTGGCTGTGATCCATGAAGAACCTGTCCCCTTTGGAGCAGGGATCATGGGAGTCGATCTGGGATTGAAGATCCCAGCGGTATGTTCCACGGATACAAACAAAATTCGTTTTGTCGGAAATGGCCGGAAAAACAAGTACCTGAAGCGGAAGTTCCGTTCCGACCGAAAGCGTCTTGGCAAAGCGAAGAAGCTGAACGCCATCCGCAAGAGTCGGAATAAGGAACAGCGCATCATGCGTGACATCGACCACAAAATCAGCAGAGAGATCGTCAACTTTGCGATCGATCAACAGATCGCAGTGATTCGCATGGAGCAGCTCACCGGGATCCGTGCGACGGCAAGAACAAGCCGTAAAAACGAAAAGAATCTCCACACCTGGAGCTTTTATCGCCTGTCCCACTACATCGAATACAAGGCCAGATTTGCCGGTATCCGAGTAGAATATGTGGATCCTGCCTATACCAGTCAGACATGTCCGGTATGCGGCAAGCGTAATCACGCCAAGGACAGAACATATCTTTGTTCCTGTGGATTCCATGGACACAGAGATATCGTCGGTGCTGTGAACATCCGAAATGCAGTACCTATGGCTAATGGTAACAGTTAGCCAGCATAGGGAGCTATACGCTCTGCCCTATGAGCGGTGATGGCACACCGTTAGCATGAGGGAATGTAGCATAGCAGAAATGCACTTGCTATATGTCTATGACACTAACCACTTATGAATCCCCCTGCTTTAGCTGTGGGGAGAATGTCAAAGTAGGAGGAAAATGACGATGTTAGATCGAATTTTTTATAACGGTCTGATCAAGACCATGAATGAAGATATGCCTGTGGTAGAAGCTGTAGGCGTAAAGGATGGCCGCATTTGTTTCGTAGGTTCCAACGAAGAAGCTGAAACACTGGAAGCGGTAGAAAAGGTGGATCTGGGCGGAAAGCTGATGCTGCCCGGGTTCAATGAAGGCCACATGCACTTAGCAACTTATTCTTTCACCAATTCCAACATTGCTATGCACAAGTTCACTTCCGTTCAGGAATGTCTGGACTCCGTAAGAAAGCGTCTGGAAGCGAAGCCGGACAGCCAGTGGATCTTTGGCCGTGGTTTCAATGAAGATCTCTTCACCGACGAACGCAGATATCCCACCAAGGAAGAACTGGACGCCATCCGCGACGACATTCCCATCATGCTGGTTCGCTCCTGCGGCCACGTGGCAGCCTGCAACACCCTGGCGGTGAACAAGATTGCCAACTTCCCGGAAGCTGCAGACATGGGCCGACTGATCGATCTGGAAACCGGCGTGGTAACCGAAGCGGCTACCAAGGTGTTCTATAAGATCATCAACGAACCTACCGTGGAAGAAGTGGAAGAAATGCTGCACTTCGGTCTGGAACAGCTGGTGAAGGAAGGCATCACTATGTGTCAGAGTGACGACCTGAGAGCCGTTCCTGGTGCGGACTGGAGAAAGGTATTAGAAGCGTTCAAGAACCTGGAAAAGAAGGGTAAGATGCCTGCCCGTGTATACGAACAGTCCCAGTTCATCAAGTTCGAAGAGTTTGAAAAGTATTTGGAAGCTGGTTACAGAAACAACCAGGGCGGTGAGTTCTTCCGCGTTGGTCCTCTGAAGCTGATCGAAGACGGTTCATTAGGGGCTCGTACTGCGGCACTGACCAAGCCTTATCCCGGTACCGACAAGCAGGGTATCTTACTGTTCACTCAGGAAGAACTGGATCAGTTCGTGATCACTGCACAGGCTTACAATATCCCCGTGGCAGTCCACTGCATCGGTGATGCTTCCATGGATGTGACCTTAAACTCCATCGAAAAGGCAAGAGAAATGTATCCCTCCGATGACATTCGTCACGGTATCGTTCACGCTCAGCTGACCCGTCCTGACATTCTGGACCGCATGGAAGCTCTGGAAGTGATCGCTTACATTCAGCCCGTATTCGTAGGTTCTGACATGGACATCGTGGCAGAACGCGTGGATGAAGAATGGATGAAACATACTTACGCATGGAAGACCATGGACAATATGGGTATCCTGACCGTAGGCGGTTCCGATGCTCCGGTAGAAAGCTTCTCCATCATGGAAAACATCTACTTCGCAGTGACCCGTCAGAAGAAGAACGGAACTCCGGAAGGCGGCTGGCTGCCGGAAGAAAAGCTGACCGTAGAAGAAGCGGTGAAGCTGTTCACCGTGAACGCGGCAAAGGCTTGCTATCAGGAAGATGATATGGGTATGATCAAGAATGGTATGAGAGCTGACTTGGTAGTACTGGAAGAAAACATCTTCGAAGTCGATCCGGAAACCATCAAGGATGTAAAGGTTCTGAAGACCATCACCGGTGGAAGAACGGTATACGAAGCATAACAAAAACAACAAAAGGGAGCGCTTGACGCTCCTTTCTTATATCACTATATTTACGGCCAGTGCCGATATCTCCTCGGATTTGGCCCTCTATAAGAGAAAACTTTTCAATAAGCAGGATTGCAGTAAGAATAGATTTTATCGAAAGAACAGAAAAACATCCGGTTATTCATATTTTCTTAATATGTAAACAGAACTTATTCCTTTCAGTCATCGTTCTGTTTTTAATAGAACACACACTTTTCATTGTCGATTAATGAACGATATGATAAAATTTTTGTAGAAATTTTTTTGAGAGGTGATGTGTTGTGATCGATCTTATTACTGGTGATGGCGGAGATCCTTATTGTCCTTCATGTTCGCACTTTTGTAAAAATCGTTTTAAATGTGACTTTGACGAATCTAAATGTGTTGGCTATGAAGAAGATGTAGAGTTTCGTCGTTGTTTTGAAGAACTGAAGAACGATCCAAGATTTAAACTGTAGCTACGGCGGAAAGGTG
>JAFOGM010000110.1 GCA_017386805.1 Bacillota bacterium | reverse complement strand
GAAGAACGCCAAGGAAGCGCTCCAGGGCGCCATGGACATCATTGCGGAAATCATCGCTGACGATGCGGACCACAATGCCAAGCTGCGCGAACTGACCTTTGAAGGAGGTCTGTTCGAGTGCGAAGCGGTGGATCCCGAGGAAAGCACGGTTTACGATATGTATTACGGTAAGGTGGAAGCCATCAAGACCGTCCCCAATCATCGCGTATTGGCTATGAACCGCGGAGAAAAGGAAAAGAAGCTGAAGATCAAGGTGAAGGCTCCGGTGGAACGGATCCATCAGTACCTGGGCGAAGAGCTGATCGGTCTGAAGAACTCCGTGTTCACCGCTCTGCTGGAAGCCACCATCGAAGATGCTTACAAGCGTCTCATGGCACCTTCCATCGAACGTGAGATCCGCAACCAGCTGACCGAACGTGCGGAAGTGGAAGCCGTAAAGGTCTTTGCGAAGAACACCGAAGCGCTGCTGATGGTACCGCCGGTGAAGGATGCCCGCGTCATCGCCATCGACCCCGGTTATCGTACCGGCTGTAAGGTGACCATGCTGGATGAGACCGGTAAGCTTTTGGCCTATGGAACCATCTACCCCACAGAACCGAAGAAGGATATCGCCGGTGCGAAGAAGTCTCTGACTGCACTGGTGAAGAAATACAAGGCTAACGTCTTCGTTATCGGAAACGGTACGGCCAGCCGCGAAACCGAAAGCTTCGTCGCTGAACTGATTGGCGATCTGAAGGAACAGGGCATCGTGGAAGACATGCATTACACCATCGTCAGCGAAGCCGGTGCGTCCATTTATTCCGCATCTAAGCTGGCAACCGAAGAATACCCCGATCTGGACGTGACAACCCGAGGCGCCATGTCTATCGGCCGTCGTCTGCAGGACCCCCTGGCAGAGCTGGTAAAGATCGATCCGAAGCACATCGGTGTGGGTCAGTACCAGCACGACATCAACCAGACCCTGCTGACCACAGCGCTGACCAACGTGGTGGAAGACTGTGTAAACCGCGTGGGTGTGGATCTGAACACCGCATCTGCGTCTCTTCTGGCGTACATTTCCGGGATCAACTCCGGAATCGCCAAGAATATCGTGGCTTACCGTGAAGAACACGGCCGCTTCAACAGCCGTAAGGAGCTGCTGAAGGTTGCCAAGTTAGGGGAAAAGACCTACAACCAGTGCGCTGGTTTCCTGCGCATCTCCGACGGTAAGGAACCGCTGGATGCCACTTCCGTTCACCCGGAATCCTACAAGGCGGCGGAACAGATGCTGGAAAAGCTGGGCATCGACAAGTCCGAGATCACCCGCGGCGGTTACCGCGATATTGAAAACAAGATCCTGTCTGTGTATCCGGTGAAGCTGGAAGGCGCAAAGAAAGAAGCGAAAAAGGACGATGCTGTTGGAGCAGGGGCCTTTGCTGCTGCAGCTGCCAACATGAACGGCGGACGCGGAAAAGGTCTGGGTGCGTTAGCTGCCCTGAAGGCACAGCAGGAAGAAGAAGCTCGTAAGAAAAAGGAAGAGCAGAGAAAGAAAGCGAAGAAGGAACAGGCTAAGGGACCCAGCCAGGAAGAACTGCAGCGCCTGAAGAAGAGCGTAGAAAAGATGGCTGAGGATCTGGAAATCGGTGTCATTACCTTAAACGATATCGTTTCTGAAATCAAAAAACCGGCTCGCGATCCCCGTGAAGGGATGCCGCCGGTGGTGTTCCGCAGCGATGTTCTGTCCATCGATGATCTGAAGGTGGGTATGGAAATGACCGGTACCGTCCGCAATGTTGTTGACTTCGGTGCTTTCGTGGATATCGGTGTCAAGAACGACGGTCTGGTCCACATCTCTGAAATCTCCAATAAGTTCATCAAACACCCCATGGATGCTGTCAGCGTAGGCGATACCGTTAAGGTAAAGATCCTGGGTGTGGATTATGCCAAGGGAAAGGTTTCCCTGACCATGAAGTTATAGAGGTGGCCCATGGGAAAGATCACAACCATATTATTTGATTACGATGGTACACTGATGGATACCGATGAAATCATCATCGATGCCTGGCAGTATACTTACCGAAAAATGACCGGTAAAGAATTGAGTGTAGAAGAGATCCTGGAATCCTTCGGCGAACCTCTCCGTGAAACCATGATGAAGTATTTCACAGGAGAACCGCTGGAAGAGGCCATTGAGATCCATCGACGCCACCAGACCGATACCTATCTGGAACGTCTGGAAATGTTCCCGGGAATGAGAGAACTGACCCTGCAATTGAAGGAAAAGGGCTACAAGCTGGCAGTGGTAACTTCCAGAAGAACACCCACCACCATCATGGGTCTGGAAAAGTTCCAGCTAATGGATGCCTTCGACTGCATCGTTACCGCGGACGATACCGTTACGCACAAACCGGAACCGGAACCGGCGATCTTCGCCATGGAGAAGCTGGACAGCCGGCCGGAAGAAACCATCATGGTGGGCGACACTGTTATGGATATCGGCTGCGGCCAGGCTGCCGGTGTGAAGACCGTCATGGCAACCTGGGCCTTAGCGGCTCAGAAGGATCTGGGCGGAATGGTTCCTGACTACCGCATCAACGCTGCGGAGGAACTGTGGAGCGTTCTCGAAGCGCTGGACGCAGAATAAATCGATCACAAAGAAGCGAAGCCGGAACGGTGAGCAGTTCCCCGCAGGGGATTGCCAGCCAGACACCGGCTTCTTT
>JAFOGM010000109.1 GCA_017386805.1 Bacillota bacterium | reverse complement strand
TTTAGGAGGAAAACAATGGCTAGAAGATTATTCACATCCGAATCCGTTACTGAAGGACATCCGGATAAAGTCTGCGACCAGATCTCTGATGCGATCCTGGACGCGATTTTTGAACAGGACCCCATGGGCCGTGTTGCAGCTGAAACCTGCGTTACCACCGGTATGGCGCTGGTAATGGGTGAAATCAGCACCAAGTGCTATGTAGATATGCCGAAGGTGATCCGTCAGGTTATCACCGACATCGGTTACACCAAGGGCGAATACGGTTATGACGGTAACACCTGTGCAGTACTGACCGCTATCGATGAACAGTCCGGCGACATCGCTATGGGCGTTGACGAAGCACTGGAACTGAAGGAAGGCGCTGAAAAGCAGGATGCTGACCAGATCGGTGCTGGTGACCAGGGCTTAATGTTCGGTTACGCTTGCAACGAAACTCCGGAACTGATGCCCATGCCCATCGCACTGGCTCACAAGCTGGCAAAGAGACTGGCTGACGTTCGTAAGTCCGGTGAAATCGGCTATCTGAGACCCGACGGTAAGACTCAGGTTACCGTAGAATACGACGAAGACAACAAGCCTGTACGTATCGATGCAGTTGTTATTTCCACTCAGCACGATCCGGAAGCAACTCAGGAACAGATCCGTCAGGATATGATCGAACACGTAATCAAGCCCATCATCCCTGCAGAACTGCTGGATGCTGAAACCAAGTACTTCATCAACCCCACCGGTCGTTTCGTAATCGGCGGCCCCAACGGTGACTCCGGTCTGACCGGCCGTAAGATCATCGTTGACACCTACGGTGGTTATGCAAGACACGGCGGCGGTGCATTCTCCGGTAAGGACCCCACAAAGGTAGACAGATCTGCTGCGTACATGGCTCGTTACGCTGCAAAGAACGTTGTTGCTGCTGGTCTGGCTGATCAGTGCGAAATCGAACTGGCGTATGCAATCGGTGTGGCTCACCCCGTATCCGTTCTGGTAGAAACCAAGGGTACCGGTAAGATCGCTGACGATAAGATCGCTGAGCTGGTAGAAAAGCACTTCGACTTCCGTCCGGCTGCTATCATCAAGGAACTGGATCTGAGAAGACCCATTTACAGACAGGTAGCTGCTTACGGTCACTTCGGCAGAACTGACATCGACGTTCCCTGGGAAAAGACAGATAAGGCTGACATCCTGCGTCAGGAAGCTGGCCTGTAAATAATAACATCAAGCGAGGTTATAACTATGGGAGTTAAAGTAGCGAAATTTGGCGGCAGCTCCGTGGCAGATGCCATTCAGCTGGCCAAAGTAAAGAGTATCATCGAAGCCGATCCGGCTCGTAAATACATCGTCGTTTCTGCTCCGGGTAAGCGCTTTGACGGTGACAGCAAGATCACTGACCTGCTGTACCTGTGCAACACCCATCTGGAACACAACGTACCCTGCGATCAGATTTTCCAGGTTATCGTGGACCGCTACATGGCCATGGCAATCAGCCTGGGCGTGAGCATCAACCTGGAAGAAGAATTCGCAGAGATCCGTGAAAAGCTGGAAGCCGGCGAAGGCCCGGATTACATCGCATCCCGCGGTGAATATCTGAATGCCAAGCTGACTGCGGCATACCTGGGACTGGACTTCGTTGACGCTGCAGGTTTAGTGCAGTTCAACGAAAAAGGAAAGTTCCTGGACGAAGAAACCGACAAGGCCCTGTCCGAAGAGCTGAAGAAGCACGACGGCGCGGTGATCCCCGGTTTCTATGGAACCATGCCCAACGGTAAGATCAAGACCTTCACCAGAGGCGGTTCCGACATCACCGGTTCCATCGTAGCTAAGGCGGTTGACGCTGTGATCTACGAAAACTGGACCGACGT
>JAFOGM010000108.1 GCA_017386805.1 Bacillota bacterium | reverse complement strand
CTTAGGTCCCATCTTCCGTGCCAATCTGGTGATCCAGATCCTGTTTGCGGCAGTGCTGACCTATCTGAATGTGAAGCTGGGCGTGGCGGCGTTTATCGTCATCATCGCCATGTGGCTCTACTATAAAAAATACTCCGAGAATAAATCCACTGAGCTGAAGGAATATACCGATACCATCACGGAAGAGATGGATGATTCGGCCAAGCAGTTCATTGCAGAAAATCCTCTTCCGATCTGTATGATCGATCAGGAGGGAGCCGTTCTCTGGGAAAACCATAAATTCCGTTCCCTGTTCCCCGATGTGGAACTGTTCAACACCAACATTCAGGAGGTGACCGGAACGAAACAGGAGGAATTTCTCCCGGAAGACGAAACGGAAACGGGTGACAGCTACGTGACCGTCAGCGCTGGAAGTAAGGTGTATCGCGTGGTGACCAGCCGTATGAGCGACATGGACACCCGACTTTTGTACTGGCAGGACATCACCAACTGGGAAACTCTGAAGCTGATGTACCGCGACGAGCGTCCCTGTACCGTCTATCTGAGCGTGGATAACTACGACGAACTGCTGGCGGCAACGTCCGACAGTACCCGTTCCGAACTGGCTGCCCAGATCGAAAAGATGATCCGTCAGTGGGCAGGAAAGTATCACGCATCCATCGTTCGCTACAGCCGTTACCAGTACCACATGGTTCTGGAAAACCGCCATTACGAAAAGATGGCCGCTGCCAAGTTCACCATTCTGGATGAGGTCCGCAACATCGAAACAGAAGCGGACTTCCCGGTATCCGTCAGCATCGGGATCGGTGTGGGCGGAAAGAACTACACCCAGCTGGACGAATACGCAGCCACCGCCATGGACCTGGCTTTGGGTCGAGGCGGCGACCAGGTCGTTATCAAGAAGGTAAACACCGTAGAATACTTCGGCGGTCGACTGCAGGCCGTAGAGAAGAGAAACAAAGGAAAGTCCCGGATCATGGCCCACGCCATGAAGCCCCAGATCGACCAGGCATCCAACGTGATCATCATGGGTCACAAGCGCCCGGACATGGACTGCTTCGGTGCAGCCCTGGGGATCCATCGTATGGCCATCATCCGCAACAAGACGGCGGCCATCGTGATCAACGGCCGACCCGATGCTTTGGATCGCCTGTACGAAAAGGCGGCCGGAACGGGAATGTACAACTTTATTACCAACGAGCAGGCTCTGGAAATGGCCGATAAGGACACCCTTCTGGTCATCGTGGATACCCATAGACCGAAGCTGGTGGAATGTCCGGAACTGCTGAATATCACCGAGAAGATCGTGGTCATCGACCACCACCGACGCACCGACGATGCCATCGAAAACCCCATGCTGACGTACATGGAAAGCTACGCATCTTCCGCATCGGAGCTGGTTGCTGAGATCTTACAATATTACACTGAAAAGAAGTCCATCGACAAAATGGAAGCGGAAGCCCTGCTGGCGGGGATCATGCTGGATACCAACCACTTCAGCGTGAAAGCCGGTGTTCGAACCTTCGAGGCGGCAGGCTGGCTTCGCCGCAACGGCGCGGACATCACCAATGTTCGTCAGTTCTTCCGCATCGATATGAACTTCTTCAAACAAAAGGCGGCCATTGTCAGCAGCGCCCAGATCACCGGCGAGGGAATCGCTGTGGCCTGGACAGACAATCGGGACCCCAACATGCAGGTCATCGCGGCACAGGCTGCCGATGAGCTGCTGAACATCAAGGGCGTTAAGGCCAGCTTCGCGGCAGGGATCAACAATCAGGGAATGACTGTGATCAGCGGCCGTTCGCTGGGAGAGATCAACGTGCAGGCCATCCTGGAAAAGATGGGCGGCGGCGGACATCTCACCACTGCGGGAGCGCAGGTCATCGACGATCCCATGGAAGCTATCATGCAAATCGAGCAGATCATCCGTGAAATGCATCAATAATAAAGGAGAAAAACAATGGAAGTAATTCTGATCAAAGACGTAAAAGGTTATGGTAAGGCTGGTACTCTGGTAAAGGTGAGCGACGGTTACGCAAGAAACAAGCTGATCCCCGCAAAGGAAGCCATCGAAGCAACTCCGGCCAACAAGAAGGCTCTGGAAAGAGAAAAGGCTGCTCAGGAAGCAAAGCGCCAGGCAGATCTGGCTGCTGCTAAGGAACAGAAGGCAAAGATGGAAAGCATGACCCTGGTTCTGAAGACCAAGGCTGGCGAAGGCGGCCGTCTGTTCGGTGCCATCACCAACAAGGATATCGCAGAAGAATTCAAGAAGCAGACCGGTATGGACATCGATAAGAAGAAGTTCGTTCTGGATGCTCCCATCAAGAGCGTAGGCGAATTCACCATCGACGTGAAGCTGTTCACCGACGTGGTTGCTAAGTGCAAGGTCAACGTTGTTGCCTAAACGTTGTTATTGAAACGTTGTTGCCCGACGAACGGAAAGGAACCAGTATGAGCCAGAGACCGGAACGGATCCCGCCCCATAACGACGAGGCGGAGAAATCGGTATTGGGTGCCGTCTTCCTGGATAAGGATGTACTCTTCGATATTATGGAATTTTTGAAGCCGGAGGATTTCTACAGCGAAATGCACCAGGAAATCTACAAGGCGGTCGTGGAGTTATACCGGAGAAATGAGCCGGTGGATATCCTGACGGTGTCCGAAGAACTGAAAAAGAGAAAGACGCTGGAAATGGTAGGGGGCCGTGCGTATATCGCCATGCTGTCCACCATTGTTCCCACCACAAAGAATGCCGTTCAGTACGGGAAGATCATTTCTGAAAAGGCCATTCTGCGCCGCCTGATCAATGCGGCTTCGGAGATCACCGAAAGCAGCTATCAGGAAAAGGAAGAATCGGAACGGATCCTGGACCAGGCGGAAAAGAAGATTTTCGAGATCGCTCAGACCCGCCAGACCAAGGACTATGAGATTCTGAAGAACGTTCTGTGGTCCAATATCCAGCAGATCGACGCGGTTTCCCAGAATCCCGATGGATTGACCGGGGTGACCACGGGCTTTGTGGATCTGGATAAGATGACCAATGGCTTACAGAAGTCCGACCTGATCATCATCGCAGCCAGACCGGCTATGGGGAAGACGGCCTTCGTATTGAACATGGCGCAGCAGGCTGCCATCAAGGCAGATGCCAAGGTCCTGATCTTCTCCCTGGAAATGTCCAAGGAGCAGCTGGGCCAGCGTCTCCTGTCCATGGAAAGCCGCGTGGAAATGCAGAAGATCAAGACCGGAAAGCTGGACCGCAAGGACTGGGAAAACATCAACGTGGCTCTGGACCGCCTGTCCAAGGCCGAGATCTATATCGACGATACCCCCGGTATCTCCGTCATGGAGATCCGAAACAAGTGCCGCCGCCTGAAGGCCGAAAAGGGTCTGGATATGATCGTGGTGGACTACTTACAGCTGATGAACGGCGATGGCCGTTCCGAATCCAGACAGCAGGAAGTCAGCGTTATGTCGCGATTCCTGAAGCTGCTGGCCCGTGAAATGGACTGTCCCGTTTTGGTACTGTCCCAGCTGTCCCGTGCACCGGAAGCCAGAAACGACAAGCGTCCTATGCTGTCTGACCTGAGAGAATCCGGTTCCATCGAACAGGATGCCGACATCGTTATGTTCCTGTATCGAGACGAATACTACAACAAAGAAGCCACAGATAAACCCAATATCTGTGAAGTTATTATCGCCAAGCAGCGAAGCGGTTCCACCGGTACCGTAGAACTGACCTGGCTGGGGAAATACACCAGATTTGCCGACAAGGCCAGAGAGGCTGCGGCGTTTTAAGGAGATATCATGGGATTCCAGAGACAGACAGCGAAAAATCACTATCTCCACGATACTTGCGTGGAAAATATGTTCATCAACGAGTACATGGTCAGTGCACCCGGCGATTACGTCAAGGTGTTTCTGTACAGCCTGATGTATGCGGATCTGTCCATGCCTCTGGAAAACGACATGATTGCCAGAGAACTTTCCATCGAGGAGGAACAGGTCCTTCTGGCCTGGAACTACTGGGAAAAGCAGGGAGTGATCCGAAAGCATTACCCCGATCCCAACAACAAATTCCGCTACGATGTGGAGTTCATCGACCTGAAGGAACAGCTCTATGGAGCCAAAGCCTCGGGAAAGAGCACCGGAAAGAAAGATGTTCCGGCACACCTGAAAAAGCAGCTGGATGACAGCACCATGCGGGATATGTTTGCGGAGATCGAGCGAATCACCGGCCGTTTCCTGTCCGGCAACGAACCGGCCAACATCCAGAACTGGATCATCGATCACGGGATCACACCGGATGTGGTGATTTTTGCCTACTCTTATTGTCAGACCCAGCGAGGCGGAAAGAATCAGTACCAATACGTCAACACCGTCATTCGTGACTGGGTGGACAAGGGACTGAAGAACATCAGCGACATTGAGACCTATCTGGCGGAATCGGACAACCGTCACAACCAGTACAAGAGAGTCATGAAAGCCCTGGGCTTTACCCGCAACTCCACGGAAGAGGAAAAGCGGATCATGGACGTCTGGTTCGGTGAATACGGTTTCGGTCTGGAGACCGTTCTGGAGGCTTGTAAAAAGACGTCCGGGATCTCCAGCCCCAACATCAACTATGTAAATTCGATCCTGACATCCTGGTATAAGGGTGAGGATCGCAGAAAGACCGGTTCTGCGGCAACCGCCTCTGGCGGGGCTGCCGCCGGCACTTCCGACAACGGCGACCGGATCCGCCGCGTCATGAAGTCTTACGAAGAAGACCGGGAACGCAACGAACGCCTGTGGAAGGAGCGCACCGAAGAAATCTACGAACGGATTCCGCGGATCCTGCAGATCGACGGGGAACTCCACGAGCTCAGCATGAGCCTGCCGCGCCTGATCCTGTCGGGGCGGTTTGATGCGAAAAAGCGTGCGGACGAGCTCCAGAAGCAGATGCGGGAGCTGAGTGAGGAAAAAGCATACTTATTGACAGAACACAACTATGCCATGGATTACATGGAACATCCTTACACCTGTGAAAAGTGCAAGGATACGGGTACGTTAGACAACGGAGAAAGATGCAGCTGCTTCAGTGAAAAACTGTCGCAGATGTAGCTTCAGTACGGAGAGAACGGAATGAGTTTGGACAATCACGAAATCAAAGAAGATAAGAGAGCTGTCAAAGATGACATCTCAAGACAAATAGATGAGAAAATAGCCCGCCTGTCTTCGGAAGAAAGCAGTTTCGAGGAGAGGTTCGCTCAGATGCAGAGGGAGAAGGAACTGCAGCGAGAACAGCTGCGGGAAAAACGCGACCGTGAGGAAGCGGCTTCCACCCGAAAGAAATCCCGCTGGAGAAAACGCTTCGATATGAAAGAAGAAAAGCCGGCGGAGAAGCCTGTGGAAGTGGAGGAACCCACTGTCTGGGAAGAAATCCGGGAAGAGATCCAGGAGATGGAACAGGGAACGACGGTGGAAGAGCCGAAGGCCACCCGTCAGACCGTGATTATCGAAGAGGATCACGAAATGCTGGCTGCACTGGATTCCATTGCCAAAGAAATGGAAGCGGAGCAGGAAGCCATCCGGAAGCAGGAGGAACAGAGCAAGAAGGCTCTGGCAGCCGCTGCCGCCGGAGTTGGAGCTGCTGCTGCCGGCGTGGGAAGCGCCGTGGACAGCGTGAAGGAGAACATCGAAAAGCGAAGAGCCCACGAAGCTTCGATCATCATGCACAGCGATGATGCTCCCATCACGGTATTCAGCCGGACGCCGGGGCTGACTTTCGAGAAGAAGACCGCTATTCTGAGAGAGCGGCTGCTTCGTCACGGAGGAAGAAAAGTCCGCCGTCACAAGAGAAAGATCCAGGTGAAAGAGCGCCGATTCGCCCACCGCGTTGCGGGAAAGGTAGATCGCTTTGACCGCCTGATCAACGTATGGATGAAGAGAACCCTTCAGCGGCCGCTGAAGCATCTGTGGAACCGCCTGATGGACCTCTTGGACTGGGCGGAAGATCACAAGGTGATCCTGGCGGAAGTCCTGGCGCTGGTGCTGTTCTGCACTGCGGCCATCACCACCTTCATGGGCCACATCACTGCCTACGAGTATTCCTACAACGGGAAGGCTCTGGGGATCGTAAAAACCAAAGAAGAGGTATATAAAACCATCGATGCCATTGGGGACAAGCTGGGGGATACCCTGCACGCCCGCGTGGAAATCAGTAAGGAAGAGGATATCACCTTCCGCGAGGTCCATGGCCTGAAGCTGCAGCTGGATACCAAGGATGAGGTGCTGAACAATCTGACCTACATGCAGGATATCAAAGTCATGGCCAGCGGGATCTACAAAGAAGGCGAGCTGGTCGCTGTTGTACAGAGCGTGGACGTTGCCAAGGGAATCCTGGATAAGATCAAGGACAATTTCACCCAGCAGAAGGAAAATGAAAGCCGCGTGTTCGACTCCATTGCCTTTGCGGAAAACGTGGAAATCAAAGACCTCAGTGTCAACCTGGGTGACATCGAAAACGAGAGCGATGTATTGAAATACCTTCTGACCGGTGCGGTGGGAAAGAAGATCCACACCGTACAGTCCGGCGAAACCTTCTCCGGGATCGCCAAGAAGTACGGTCTGAAGCAGAAGGAACTGGAGGCAATGAATCCGGGAATCAATCCTTCCAAGCTGAAGATCGGCCAGCAGATCACCCTGAACCGAGATGCGCCGGTACTGACGGTACAGACCACAGAAACGGTTACATACATCGAAAACCTGCAGTTCGATACCATCTACGAAGAAAGTTCATCCATGTACGAGGGGGAAACTTCCACCAAGCGCAAGGGTGTCTACGGTACGCAGGAAGTGGTTGCCAAGGTGAAGAGAAACAACGGCGAAGAAATTTCCCGTGAAGTTCTGTCCACGAAGAAGCTGACCGATCCGGTGAGCCAGATCGTGGTGAAGGGGACCAAGAAGGCACCGCCTCGTCAGGGGACCGGTACCTGGGCATGGCCCATCAAGAACTACCGCATCAGCTCCAAGTACGGAAAGCGTTGGGGAAGAATGCACAACGGTGTAGACCTGGCAGCTCCCACCGGTACCAAGATTTACGCTACCGACGGTGGTACCGTAACCTACTCCGGCTACAAGGGAAGCTTCGGTTACATGATCATCATCAACCACGGCGGAAATTACGAATCTTACTACGCACACTGCAGTAAGCTGCTGGTAAAGAAGGGAGACAAGGTCTTCCAGGGCCAGAACATTGCTCTGGTAGGAAATACCGGCCGAAGCACAGGTTCCCATCTCCACTTCGAGATCCGTTATCTGGGAAATCCCAAGAATCCGTTCAACTACATTTAAACCATACGGCAGCCGGCCTTCGGCCCGGCTTCTGTGGAATTTGATGCGCGGCGGCGTCTTTTGAGAAGAGACGCCGTCCGTTTTTATGCGGGAGGAATAACAACGTTGAAAACAAAAGAGAGTGTGGCTCTGGCGGCAGCCTTTGCTGCGCAGGTGATCTTCGGCTTCAGTTTCATGTTTACGAAGATCGCGCTGGACGTGGCGCAGCCGCTGTTTCTGATCGCAGTGCGATTCCTGGTGGCCTTTCTGGTCATGAACATCCTGGTATGGACGGGAAGACTGCATCTGCGGTTACAGGGAAAGAATATCAAATGGCTGATCCTTCTGGGGATCCTTCAGCCGGTGGTTTACTTTTTGGGAGAAACCTATGGGATCGCCAATTCCAGCTCTTCCTTCTCCGGTGTGATGATCGCTTTGATCCCCATTCTGACGCTGTTTTTGGGGATGATCTTTTTAAAGGAACGGGCGTCCAAGGCCCAGATCGGGTTCGCCTTTCTGTCCGTGGGCGGCGTGATCCTGACTTCCGTAGGGAACAATACCGGAAGCTTCTCCTGGTTCGGTTTCATCATGCTGATGCTGGCGGTGCTGACAGGATCGCTGTACGGCCTGGTGGGACGAAAGATCTCCCAGGAATTCACCCCCACCGAACGATGCTACGTGACCTTTGCTCTGGGCTGCGTGGTATTTACGGTATTGGCTTTGATCACCAGCCTGGATAACCCCCGGGCGGAAATACTGGTACCGCTGACCACACCGGGCTTCTGGGTATCCATCGGTTTCCTGTCGGTGTGTTCATCGGTCATGGCCTACATGCTTCTGAATTATGCGCTGACCTATATTTCTGCGGGCCAGACCTCCATCATGGCAAACATCACCACCGTCATTTCCATCCTGGCCGGTGTGATTTTCCTGAAGGAGCCCTTTACCCTGCGTCAGGCGTTGGCATCTATCATCATCCTGGTGGGTGTCTACGGCGTAAACCGCTGCGTGGCAGCCCAGCAGGAAGCAGATGCGAAGAAGAGCGAAGCCGTTGCCGGGGAAAACTGAGTATTGACAATAGGCGATGAATTGTAGAAAATAGGAACTATCACAGGAAATTTGAGAGGAGACGACTATGAGACTTCGCAAAGAAAACGATGAACTGCAGGATGAGGAGATTTTACTGGTTGCCAATGTGTCCGATGCTTTTGCTCATCCGGCCCGCGTAAAGATCTTCCGCTATATCTATATGGCCAACAGAAACCGTCAGGTGCTCTGCAACAAGGACGTGGTGGAGGCCTTTGACTACAGCCAGGCCACCGTTTCCCAGCACATCAAGAAGCTGGTGGAAGCTGGTCTGATCGAAGTGAAAAAGAACGAACGTCAGTCTCAGTACTACGTGAACATCGGGATCTTAGGAAAGTACCTGAATGCGGTGAAGAAGTTCCAGTAGGGATCCGAAATACTGCCGAACAAATTGCGGTTGGTGCAAAAATATTTGCGCCAACCGTTGTTTTTTTGTCTGCCATAAAGTACAATAGAAGGGAGGCAGCCGGCGCACTTTCGGCGCTGGACGCGAAGCGGTTGCCGCGGGAGGATATATGAAAAACCGAGACTATTTGATCGTAATGAAAGAGATCCTGCAGATGATCGACGAGGGTGTTCATGTGGTGGACCCGGAAGGAAACAGCGTGGTTTACAATCGTTCTATGGCCATGCTGGAAAAGATGGAAAGCCAGGACGTATTGAAGAAGCCCTTTGCGGAAGTCTTCAAGAACGTGGAGGAAAGTACCCTGATGCAGGCGCTGGAAAAACGCCAGACCACGCTGCGGAAGGAACAGACCTATCTGAACAAAGACGGCCGTGAGATCACCACGGTGAACACGACCGTACCGGTGATGGAGGACGGACGGCTCATCGGGGCCATCGAAATCGCGAAAAACATCACCGATGTGCAGAAAATGTCCCGTACCATTCTGGAACTGCGCCGTGAAATGGACCAGCCCCAGCGCAGTAAGGAACACAAGATCAAGAAATACAGTTTCGACAACCTCTACGGCCAGAACGAAGCCTTTCTGGGAACGGTAGCCCTGGCCAAGAAGGCTGCCCGGATCAATGCCTCCGTGGTCATCTACGGGGAGACCGGGACAGGGAAGGAGTTGTTCGCTCAGAGCATTCATTTCGCCAGCGATCGCCAGAACAAGCCCTTTTTAGCCCAGAACTGTGCGGCGCTTCCGGCCAATCTTCTGGAAAGTATCCTGTTTGGGACGGCCAAGGGCGGTTTCACCGGGGCGGTGGACCGTGCTGGAATGTTCGAACAGGCCAACGGAGGAACGCTGCTTCTGGACGAAATCAACTCCATGCCCCTGGAACTGCAGGGGAAACTGCTGCGTGTCTTACAGGAACAGTACATTCGCCGCGTGGGCGGGACCAAGGATATCCCGGTGGACGTCCGTATCCTGGCCACCACCAACGAACCGCCCATGGAGCTGATGGAACGGGGCGTTCTGCGAAAGGACCTGTACTACCGACTGAATGTGGTGGGGATCAACATTCCGCCTCTGCGGAAACGTCCGGACGACATTCTTCTGCTGGCAGAACAGTTCATGGAAAAGTACAACAAGAAGTATGGAAAGCAGATCTGGATGATGTCTCCGGGGGCTCGCCAGAAATTGCTGGATTACGACTATCCCGGCAACGTCCGCGAACTGGAAAACATCATCATGTCGGCCATCTCCATGACGGAAGATGAACACGTACTGTCGGAAAAGCATTTGAATATCAGTCGCAGAAAGTCGCTTCCGCAGCAGGATCTGTACGATCTGAAGGATGAAGGCCTGGACGAGTATCTGGAACGCATCGAGCGGGGGATGATCGAAAACGCTCTGGTAGCCCACGGCGGGAACATCTCCAAAGCGGCGGAAAGCCTGAAAATCAAGCGCCAGACCCTGCAGCACAAGATCAAAAAATATAAGATGCAAGCCCAGGAAGAAGGGGAAAATTAAGGCGTTTTCATGCTTGACACCGGAAAAAATCAAAAATAGCAAATAATTTTGCATAAGGAGCAAATAATTTTGCACGAAGGCCAAAAGGGAGGACTTTTTGGGAAGAAAGAGGTGAGATTTTCGCTCTTGCCGATATTTTCAGACAAAAGAATTTAAGGCATAAAACCGGCTTATTTGCGAAAATCTTTCGGTTTTTGAGTGATAACCCTGCCGAATTCCGAAGAAATGATATTTGGCATGGTTCTTGCTATATATTATGATTGTTGACATTTGTTCGAAAGAGAAATGTCACAGTGAAACAGTTATCTATTTTTAGGCTTTCGGTTGGAACACTGGTTGTGGCCGGAAGAACATAAAATGAAATGGAGGAGAACACAATGGAAAATGTAAAAGTAATTATCTGGGGTTTAGGCGCTATGGGCGGCGGTATGGCTGACATGCTGCTGAAGAAGAAGGGCGTTGACATCGTAGGTGCAGTAGGCCGTGGCGCAAAGATCGGTAAGAGCATGTATGACTACATCAAGACCGAAAGAGGCGACAGACCTGACGTACTGATCGGCGCTGCTGAAGACGTAATCAAGCCGGGCGCTGCTGATATCGTTCTGCTGTGCACCGATTCCTTCACCAAGAACGCTTTCGATAAGCTGAAGTTCATCATGGAACAGAAGCTGAACGTAATCACTTCCGCTGAAGAAATGGCTTATCCGCAGGCTCAGAGCCCGGAACTGGCTGCTGAACTGGACAGAATCGCTAAGGAAAACGGCGTATCCTGCCTGGGTACCGGTATCAACCCTGGTCTGATCATGGACCTGCTGGTTCTGATCTGGACTGGCTGCATGGAATCCGTTGAACACATCGTATCCCGTCGTGTAAACTCTCTGTCTCCCTTCGGTCCCGCTGTAATGGAAGAACAGGGTATCGGTGTTACCGTTGAAGAATTCAAGAACGGTCACCTGGCTGGTCACGTTGGTTTCGCAGAATCCATGGGTATGATCGCTGACGGTATTGGCTGGACCATCGACAAGTTCGAACAGTCCATGGAACCCATCGTTACCGATGTTGACAGAAAGTCCCCCTATGGCTTCGCTAAGGCTGGCAACGTTGCTGGTGTAGCTATGAAGGCATTCGGTTACAGAGACGGCGAACTGCTGATCGAAATGGACCACCCGCAGCAGATCGAACCGGAACAGGTTGGCGTACAGACTGGTGACTATGTAATCATCAAGGGTGTTCCCAACGTGAACATGGTTAACAGCCCCGAAATCGAAGGCGGTATCGGTACCATCGCTATGTGCGTAAACATGATTCCTCAGGTTATCAACGCTGATCCTGGTCTGAAGACCATGCTGGATCTGCCGGTTCCCCGTGCAATCATGGGCGACATGAGAGATCGTATCTGCCCCGACAAGAAGATCGTAAAGTAAGATCGACTTTGTCAGCATAACGCTGGATAATACGTAAAGTATAAGAGAGGACGGTTGAAATACATCGTCCTCTATCATCTAAATGATAGGAGATTAAAACAATGGCTAAGAAAGGCGATTGGGTTCGCATTCACGCTACCGTTCTGAAGGCTGACGAAAGAACTGCTAAGCTGCCGGAAGACACTCAGAAGTGTGACCTGGAAATGTGGACCAAGGGATTCCTGCAGGATGAAACCGCAGAAATCGGTGATGTAGTAACTGTTGAAACTGCTGTAGGCCGTCTGGAAAAGGGCGAGCTGATCGAAGTAAATCCGTACTGGAGCCACAGCTACGGTACTTTCGTACCTGAACTGGTACAGATCGACAAGCAGCTGAGAGAAGCTCTGTTTGGAGGTGAAGAATAATGGCTCTGGCAAAAGACTATGCTTCCGTAATGGGAAGATCCAATGACATTATGAAGAAGGCTCTGGGTCTGGACTACGCTACTTACGAATCCGGTTCCGTTGCTTTCGATTACGAAGCTCTGATGGCTGACACCGGTTACACTCTGGAAGAAATCAACAAGATCCAGTCCAAGACCGCTGTTGGTAACACCCCGCTGATCGAACTGAGAAACCTGACCGCTCTGTCCAGAAAGTATGCTAAGCCCGGTTTCGGTGCTCGCATCTTCGCTAAGGACGAAGCTGGCAACGCTTCCGGTTCCTTCAAGGCAAGAAGAGCTGCTTGCGCAGTTGCTCACGCTAAGAAGCTGGGTTACAAGGGCGTTATCGCTGCTACCTCCGGTAACTACGGTGCAGCAGTAGCATCTCAGGCTGCTATGCAGGGCCTGAAGTGCATCGTTGTTCAGGAATGCTTCGACTCCAACGGTGTAGGCCAGCCCGAAATCGTTGAAAAGGCAAGAGCTTGCGAAGCTTACGGCGCAGAAGTTATTCAGCTGACCGTAGGTCCTGAACTGTTCTACACCTTCCTGTCCGTTCTGGAAGACACCGGATACTTCAACGCATCCCTGTACTCCCCGTTCGGTATTGCAGGTATCGAAACTCTGGGTTATGAAATCGCTATGCAGTGCCGCGAACTGCTGGGCAAGGATCCCGAAATGGTAGTTTGCACCAACGCTGGCGGCGGTATGATGACTGGTACCGCTCGTGGTCTGATGAAGGCTGGCGCTACCAACACTGAACTGGTTGCTGCTTCCATCGACCTGACTGGTCTGCACATGGCTTCCGACGCTCAGTTCAACAAGAAGTCCTGCACCACTGGTCACACCGGTTTCGGCGTTCCTTACGCTACCGACCCCGACCACTCCGACGTTCCCCGTTCCGCTGCAAGACCGCTGCGTTACATGGACCGTTATGTAACCGTTACTCAGGGTGAAGTTATGTACATGACCGAAGCTCTGGCTAACCTGGAAGGTCTGGAAAGAGGTCCCGCAGGTAACACCGCTCTGGCTGCTGCATTCTCCCTGGCTCAGGAACTGCCGGAAGACGCAGTGATCGTTATCAGTGAAACCGAATACACCGGTGCTGGTAAGCACGTACAGCCGCAGCTGTCCTTCGCTCGTGAAAACGGCATCGACATCCGCTTCGGCGATCCCGCTACCGAAGACAAGCCTGGTGTAAACGTAATTCTGCCGAAGACCCCTGGTCACATCAAGTACAAGGAAGCTGACATCAACAGATTCAGAGCTTCCCTGATCAAGAAGGCAATCAAGGCTCACTGCCCCGACGTTACCAAGCTGACCGACGCTGACCTGGAATTCCTGGCAGTAGAAGTTAAGAGAGACGTAGACTTCGTTAAGGAAGTTATCGCTACTCTGTAATATATTTGGAGGATTTGTAGAATGAAAAGAGCAGATGATTTTCAGGAAAGAAGAAAACACCTGGCCAATATGACTGATGAAGAACTCTTCAATCACTTCTGGGCAGTTACCGAGCAGGTTGTAGACCCGCTGCTGGAACTGGGCCGGAAGAACACCACTCCTTCCGTTGAAAGAGCCGTTCTGCTGAGAATGGGTATCTCTTCCATGGATACTAAGGCAATCGTTGAAGGCTGCATGGATAAGGGCCTGATGGGCAAGGGTGCCGGTCACGTCGTTTACAAGCTGGCTAAGGCGAAGGGCATCGAAATCAAGGAAGCTGCAGCTCTGCTGGCTGCAGGCGAAGCTTGGGACGAAGCTGCTGCATTATTCAAGTAAGGGAGGATCAACAAGATGGCATACGATAAGTTAGAAAAAGACGTAAAAATCGATATTGACCGAATCTTAGAGGACCTCGACAAGTACGAGCCCAGAAGAAGAGGTTGGGTATGGAGAAAGCATGAAGAAAACCTGCAGATGGGTCCCTTCACTTTCAAGGACATGACCACTCCGTTAAAGCAGAGCGTGGGCCTGCCCTCCTCCAAGTACTTTGACGGTATGGATCCCCAGCCGGCTCCGGTCATCACCACTGAAATCGCATCCGGCCGTTTCGAAGACGACATCCGTCGTATGAGAATGGCTGCATGGCATGGCGCTGACCATATCATGGTTATCAGAACCGCTGGTCAGTCTCACATGGACGGTCTGGTAGAAGGTACTCCGCAGGGTATCGGCGGTGTTCCCATCACCAGAAAGCAGGTTAGAGCTCAGAGAAAGGCTCTGGATCTGATCGAAGATGAAGTTGGTCGTCCGATCAACTACCACTCCTACGTTTCCGGCGTAGCTGGTCCCGACGTAGCTGTTATGTTCGCTGAAGAAGGTATCAACGGCGCTCATCAGGACCCCCAGTACAACGTACTGTACAGAAACATCAACTGTGTTCGTTCCTTCGTAGACGCATGTGAATCCAAGAGAATCATGGCTTGGGCTGACATCGCTCAGATCGACGGTGCACACAATGCAAACGCAACCGCAAGAGAAGCTTGGAAGGTAATGCCCGAACTGATCGTACAGCACGCGATCAACTCTCTGTTCTCCAGAAAGGTAGGCATGAAGCCGGAAAACATCTGTCTGTCCACCGTACCTCCGACAGCTCCTCCCGCACCCTGCGTATATCTGGACCTGCCCTATGCAGTAGCTCTGAGAGACTTCCTGAGAGACTACAAGATGAGAGCTCAGATGAACACCAAGTACATGGAAGCATCCGCTCGTGAAGCTACCGTTACCCACGTTCTGAACATGCTGATCTCCAAGATGACCAGAGCAGACATCCAGTCCACCATTACTCCTGACGAAGGTAGAAACGTTCCCTGGCACATCTACAACATCGAAGCTTGCGACACCGCTAAGCAGACCTTCGTAGGTCTGGACGGCCTGATGGAAATGGTTGAACTGAAGAAGGAAGGCCCGCTGGTTGAAATGTCCAGAGAAATCCGTGAAAGAGCTTGCCTGTTCATGGAAGAAATCGTTGAAGTAGGCGGCTACTTCCAGGCTGTACAGGAAGGCTTCTTCGTAGACAGCGGTAAGTACCCCGAAAGAAACGGCGACGGTATCGCTCGTAAGATCGAAGGCGGTATCGGCTATGGCTTCATCTACGAAAGAGACGAAGACTACATGGCTCCGGTAACTGCTCACTTCGGTTACAACAACGTAGCTCAGTACGGCGGCGACGCTGCTGATCCGGCTGCTCTGATCGGTGGTTGTACCTTCGAAGATCGTTCCAAGATCGTTTACATCGACGAACTGGACGAAACCGATAACGTAAACGTACGTCTGGCTGAGGTTGAAAAGTACAGAAAGTCCAGCCTGATCAAGCCCGAAATGGAATGGCTGGCTGATGGTACCATCATGCTGAACATGTTCATCCCGGCGAACAGACGTGTTGCTGAAGTTGTTGCTGTAGAAATCGGTAAGAAGCTGGGTCTGGTAGATCCCGAAGTTATCAACAGAGAAGTTATGCAGGCTGCTGAAGGTACCCGTATCGAAATGAAGGGTAAGGTAGACTTCGACATCGACGTGGATACTCTGGTAATTCCGCCCGAACCGCACGTACTGTCCGACGCAGAAATCAGAGCTGACATCGACGCTAACCCCATGAAGGTTGTTTGCGCTACCGTTGGCGAAGACGAACACTCCGTAGGTCTGAGAGAAATCATCGACATCAAGCACGGTGGTATCGAAAAGTACGGTATCGAAGTTCACTACCTGGGTACTTCCTGCCCGGTTGAAAAGCTGGTTGACGCTGCTGTGGAACTGAACGCTGATGCGATCATGGCTTCCACCATCATCTCCCACGACAACATCCACTACAAGAACATGAAGAGAATCCATGAACTGGCTGTGGAAAAGGGTATCAGAGACAAGGTAATGATCGCTTGCGGCGGTACTCAGGTTATTCCTGAAGAAGCTGTTAAGCAGGGTGTTGATGCTGGTTTCGGCAGAAACAGCCACGGTGTAGACGTTGCTACCTTCCTGGTAGAACGCCGCCGCGAAATGAACAAATAAGTAAGGCCTGAAAGTCTTAACTCACGGGAGCTGCCATTCAGGCAGCTCCCATTTTTATAACTGCCATCCGGACCGCCCCAACCCGCTGTGCGACTCCGGTTTTTGAGAAAAGCGAGGTGCCATAACAATGAAAGTTGACGTATTAGTAGCCGAAATCGGCTCCACAACCACGGTTGTGAACGCGTTTAAAGATATTCATACAGAAAATCCCGTATTCTGGGCACAGGGCCAGGCTCCCACTTCCGTTCTGGACGGTGACGTCCGCATCGGTCTTCAGGGTGCCATCGATGATCTGTGCAAAAAAATGGGCATCGACTCCATTGAGTACGATGAAATGCTGGCTACATCTTCCGCAGCCGGCGGTCTGAAGATGACCGTTCACGGTCTGGTGTACGACATGACCGTAAAGGCGGCGAAGGAAGCTGCTTTAGGGGCTGGTGGGATCATCCATCACGTTACTGCAGGGAAGCTGCGCCGCACCGATCTGAAGAAGATCGAAGACGTAAAGCCCAATCTGATCATGATTGCCGGCGGCGTGGACTACGGTGAACGCGATACCGCCATCCACAATGCGGAAATGATCCGCTCCATGGGATTGAAAACGCCCATCATCTATGCAGGCAACTGCGAAAACCAGGAAGAAATGGCCCTGATCTTCGACGAAGCATCCGGCCAGCCTTTATATAATGTAGAAAACGTATACCCCAAGATCGACGATCTGAACGTGGAACCGGCCCGAAAGGTCATCCAGGATGCCTTCGAAGACCACATCATCCATGCTCCCGGCATGGAACACGTCCGCGACATGATCAACGGTCCCATCATTCCCACTCCCGGCGCGGTAATGGAATGCACCAAGCTGCTGAATGAATGCCTGGGCGATGTGGT
>JAFOGM010000107.1 GCA_017386805.1 Bacillota bacterium | reverse complement strand
CTGTTCTCCATCTGTGATGGGGTTGTATCTCTGAAGGACCTGAAGAAAGTTGGAAGCGTTGGTGCGAAGACCTTTATTTACTACATGTTCACCACTGCTCTGGCTGTTGTGATCGGTCTGGTTCTGGCCAACGCATTCTCCGGTATGTTCGCACCGCTGCCCAGTGCAGAATTAGGCGCACTGGAATATGAAGCAAAGACTTCTCCCAGCATCATGAGCGTTATCGTGGCGATCTTCCCGGATAACCTGTTCAAGCCCATGGTGAACGCAGATATGCTGCCCGTTATCGTGATCTCCATCCTGTTCGGCGCTGGTATTCTGGCTGCCGGTGAAAAGGGTGAAAAGATCGGTGAACTGGTAAACTGCATGCAGGAAGTTGTCATGAAGGTCATGATGATGATCATTCAGCTGACCCCCATCGGTGTGTTCTGCTTAATGACTGACGTGGTTGCTGTCAACGGTGCTTCTGTCATCGGTCGACTGGCTCTGGTCATCGGTGTTGCTTATCTGGCGTATATCATCCACATTGTCGTAGTATATGGATTCAGCGTGAAGTTCCTGATCGGTATGAATCCCTTCACCTTCTTCAAGGGCATGGCTCCGGCGATGGTATGTGCCTTCACCACCACATCTTCCGCAGCAACTTTGCCGCTGAACATGGAATGCTGTAACAAGCTGGGCGGCGAACCGGAAATCAACTCCTTCGTACTGCCGCTGGGCGCTACCATTAACATGGATGGTACTGCGATCTACCAGGCAGTAGCTACCATCTTCATCGCATGCTGCTACTCCATCGAACTGACTATGACGGATATGGCGATGGTCGTTCTGACTGCGACCCTGGCTTCCATCGGTACCGCAGGTGTATCCGGCGCTGGTATGATCATGCTGGCAATGGTTCTGACCACCATCGGTATCCCGGTAGAAGGTATCGCTATCATCGCTGGTGTTGACAAGATCTTCGACATGGGTCGTACCATGCTGAACATCACCGGTGACGCTACCTGCGCACTGTTCGTTTCCAAGCTGGAAAGAAGGAACAAGGAAAAGCAGGCTGCTTAGGCAACCGCCTGACGGCTCATTAGTGCGAGTTTACTTACAAAAAACAAAATCCCCGCGGAAGCTTCCGCGGGGATCGTTTCGTTTTTGAGACTGTGGATCCAGTGCAATTACAAAGAGATTTCACCTGCGATATTCTGTGCAAATAACTGACGCACCTGCTCCGTGTTGGAGGATTTCGCCAGAGCCCACATGAGCTTGGTCATACAAGCTTCGGTGGTCATGTCCTTTGCGGAGATGGGACGCAATGCGGCCAGCTGTCGACCGGCTGCATAAATGTCGGAATCGCTTGGTTCGTAGGTGCATTGGCTCTTGGTTACAATGACCATGTCACGATCGGTCAGAGCGTGAAGGGCATCCATCAGGGCAGTGTCTTCTGCGGGGAAGTTGCCGATACCGAACAGTTCGATGACCAGACCGCGGAAGCCCAATTGAGCCATGGCGGTGATCATCTGCGGAGGCATTCCGGGATAGATCTTCAGAAGACCGACACGGCTGTCCACGGTGAAGGGCTCGGTTCCAAAGAGTTCTTCTGCAGTGGCGGGAGCCGGTTCCGGTTCGGGGGGCTGATAGCCGTGGTCGTTGCTGGAGAAGTTGATCAGCGCCGGAACGTTGATGCTTTCGAAGGCGTTGAAGCTGTGGGTACGCAGCTTGGAAGCGCGGCAGCCACGGATCAGCTGACCGCAGAAGGCCACCATAACGCCGGTGAAACCGGTATAGAAGGCCTGGAAGGCGGTTTTCAGATTGGCAGGGCCATCGGAACCGGGGACGTCAGCGGGGAGCTGGGCACCGGTGATGACGATGGGCTTTCTGGCACCAGCCAGGAAGAAGCTCAGGGCAGAAGCTGTATAGGCCATGGTATCGGTTCCGTGAGTGATCAGGAAACCATCGAATTCATCGTAACGGGAACGCAGCGCTTCTGCGATCTGGGCCCAGTGTTCAGGACCTACAGAGGAACTGTCCAACTGGAATAAATCCAGAAGAGAAATGTCAAAATCATTGCTCATGCGGTCCGGAAGATAGGCTAAAAAGGCTTCCGCTGTAGCGGTGGGAACCAGACCGTTTTCGGATTCGGAGCAGGCGATGGTACCGCCGGTGGATAAAATAAGGATTTTCTTTTTCATGAAAAACTCCTTTCATAAAAACGTTCAAAACGTAGAAATTTCAATTGGTTGGATGAGTTCTATTGTATCATGGAAAATGTTGGAATGCAACTTTCTGATTTCCCATTGACGAAAAATATGATACAATCTATTTTGGTTAAGTATGCGAAAAGAGGGAAAAGAATGTTGCAATTTACGGAATGCATCCAGTTTGACAAACTGGGCAATTATCCCAAAGAAAACTATCAGTATCGGATCGAACGGGCTTACGTGGAAAGTGAGAGCCTGTGCTTTGTCATGGAATGGACCACGAATTTTATCATGGCCTGGAGCGATGTGGAACGCATCAAAGAATCCATCGCGAAAGAATTCCCGGAAGCCGGTCCTGTTCGACTGAAATTTACATATGAAGACATGTTCCAGACGAAGGAAGAAATCGTTCATCTGGCCATCGACCACATGATCCATGAAGCTAACGGCGAGTTTGCTCATTTGACCAGAACCATTCAGAACCACAAAGTGACCCTGGAAGATAACGTGGTCACCATTCCGGTGTTGGGAGATTCGGCGGCTTATCAGCTGAATAACAAGGTGGCTGGACTGTTTGAACGGATTTTGGCCCGCGACTTCGGTATGGCCACAACCTTCCAGTTCCAGAACGACATCGAACAGTACGAAGAAGTTCAGAAGGAGAAGGAACAGCAGGATACCAAGGAGCTGTCGGCGGTGACTGCGGCAATCGCCCAGGCGGAAGTGGCTGCGGCCAGTCGTCCGAAGGAGGCTGCCGGTGGAAACGGTGGCGGCTGGGGTGGAAACTCTGGCGGCGGTGGCTGGTCCGGCGGAAACGGTGGAGGCGGCGGTGGTTTCAAGCGCCGGGATGCTTATACGCCTGTGGAAGGAAACCGCATCATGGGAAAACCCATCTCCGGGGAAACCAAGCCCATGAAGGAAGTCAATGCAGACAGCGGAAATGTCATCG
>JAFOGM010000106.1 GCA_017386805.1 Bacillota bacterium | reverse complement strand
CGTTCTGGAACGCTACCGACGGACAAACGATACCGTCGATGATACCGATGGATGCCGGATTCACGATCATGGTCGCGCCGTGCTTTGCGATCACAGCCGCTTCATCGTCGTTACAATCCGTTAAATGTACCGCAATCAGGGATTCATCCAGATAACCCAATTCTTCTAAGAACGCGGTGGGTCTCTTACCGTAGCGCTTTACGATCTGATAGGTTTCGCGGTCGCCCTGCTGTACGTGTACATGGAGCTTGGTGTTGCGTTCCTTTACCACCTTCTGACACTTCAGAAGCAGTTCCGGGCTGGCAAAGTCCGCACCCTGGGGGCCGAACAGGATTCGGATTCTTCCGTCCCCTTTGTTATGCCACTTATCGTACAGGCGAATATTTTCCTGCAGGAAGCGTTCGCCCATTTCGTCGTCGAATTCATACAGTTCGCCAGGCTTATACACCTTCAGCTTCGCTGCACGGATCATGTAAGCTAAATTCCCTCTGGCGCCCAGCTTATCGATAAAGGCAGCCGCTTCGTCGATGGTTCTGTGATAGTCACCCAAAGTGGTTGTACCAGCCTTGATGGCTTCCACGATGGCCAGCTTCATACCGGCTTCCATGGCTTCCGGAGTTCCCACATTGGCAAAGGGCTGAAGACCATACATCATCCACATGTTCACGTCCTGCGCCAGTCCACGGAAGATGTTATCCGAGGTATGCATGTGCGCATCGATAAAGCCCGGGAAGATGGCATGGTGATCCATGTCCAGAACTTCGTCAGCCTTGTAGTCACCAATCTGATCCAGCGGAACGAATTCCTCGATTTTTCCGCCGTTGACGATCATGGCCACGCCGTCTTTATAACCTACACCTTCGCCCTGCATCGTGTAAAAATGCGGAGCCTTGACGATCATATCTACATGTTTCATAAGTCGCTCCTTTCTGCGGCAACCGCTTCGCGGTCCGCTCCCTACAGCTTATCTTCTCTCATGTACTGCGCGTTGGTACCGTTGATTTCAAAGAATTCCGCAGCCGCTCTCTGGCCGATGCCTTCCACGTACTTCGCTGCATCTGCGATGATTTCCTGTTCATCTACAGCCAGAACCTTCTGATCCTTCATGATGACCTTACCGTTGACTACGGACAGAGCCACCTCGGAACCTCTTGCGGAGTAAACCAGATTCGGAATGATGTTTCTCATGGGATAAGTGAAGACCGGCTGCATGGACGGTACGTTCAGGTTGATGGCGATGAAGTCTGCCTGCTTACCCGGTTCCAGAGAACCAACTACATCGTCCACACCGATGGCCTTGGCACCTTCGATGGTTGCCATTCTCAGAGCCTTCCATGCCGGCATGATTTCCGGAGTCTGGAACTTGATTTTATTGAACAGAGCCACATTCTTCATTTCGTGAATGATATTGTGGCAGTTGTTTCCGGGAGCCTGGTCAGAACCCAGTGCGCAGTAACCGCCAGCGTTCTGGAAGGCAACGGACGGACATACGATACCGTCGATGATACCGATGGACGCCGGATTTACGATCATGGAAGCACCGCACTTTGCAATGGTCTGCGCTTCTTCATCGGTACAGTCGGTCAGATGAACAGCGATCAGAGTTTCATCCAGGTAGCCCAGATCCTTCAGGAATTCCGTGGGTCTCTTACCGTAGCGCTGAACGATCTGATAGGTTTCGCGGTCGCCCTGCTGTACGTGAACGTGCAGCTTGGTGTTGCGTTCCTTCGCAGCCTTCTGGCACTTCAGCAGCAGTTCCGGGCTGGCAAAGTCCGCGCCCTGCGGTCCGAACAGAATTCGGATTCTTCCGTCGCCCTTCTTATGCCACTTATCATATAATTCAATGTTTCTCTTTAAGTCTTCTTCGCCCATGGCATCGTCGAATTCATACAGTTCGCCGGGCTTATATACCTTGCGCTTAGCTGCGCGGATGTTCTGTGCGATGTTCCCTCTGGCACCGATCTTGTCGATGAAGGTACATACACTATCCATGTTGGCGTCGTAATCGCCTAAGGTAGTGGTACCGGCCTTGATGGCTTCGATGATGGCCATCTTGCTTCCAGCTTCTTCTTCGTCTCTGGTCACCACGTTGTGGAAGGGCTGTAAGCCATACATCATCCAGTAGTTCACGTCCTGCGCCAGACCGCGGAGAATGTTGTAGGAAGTATGCATATGAGCATCGATCAGACCCGGGAAGATAGCATGGTGATTCATGTCTAAAACTTCATCCGCCTGATAGTCGCCCAGCTGATCCAGAGGAACGAACTCTTCGATCTTTCCTCCATT
>JAFOGM010000105.1 GCA_017386805.1 Bacillota bacterium | reverse complement strand
GGGTTCGAATCACCGACAATGCCCTGATTTCCTGCGCAGTGTTATCCGACCGCTACATCAGTGACCGGTTTTTACCGGATAAAGCCATCGACCTGATGGACGAAGCGGCGGCCATGATCCGTATGGAAATCGACAGCATGCCGGCGGAACTGGATGAAATTTCGAGAAAAATCATGCAGCTGGAAATCGAAAAACAGGCTCTGTCCAAAGAAACGGATCACGGGTCCAAGGCTCGCCTGGAACACATCGAAAAGGAACTGGCAGAGTTGTCTGCGTCCAATGCGGAAATGCGGGCTCAGTGGGAAGCTGAAAAGAAAGGCATTACGGAACTAAAGGCTTTGAAACAGCAGATCGAAGACGTACGCCATCAGATCGAAGAAGCAGAACGCCGTTACGATCTGGAACGTCTGGCGCAGTTGAAATACGGAACGCTGCCGGAGCTGGAAAAGAAACTGGAAGAAGAGAAAATCAGAGCGGAAAAAACGGAAGAACATCAGCTGTTAAAGGAACAGGTTACAGAAGAAGAAATTGCAGAGATCGTGTCCAAATGGACCGGGATCCCGGTGTCCAAATTGGTGGAAGCAGAAAAGGAAAAGTTGCTGAAGCTGGCGGATACGCTTCATGAAAGAGTGATCGGTCAGAACGAAGCGGTGGAAGCCGTTTCGGAGGCGGTTCTTCGTTCCCGTGCAGGGTTGGCAGATGCCAACCGTCCCATTGGCTCCTTCATCTTCCTGGGGCCCACAGGGGTAGGGAAGACAGAACTGGCTAAGGCGCTGTCGGAAGCACTTTTCGATTCCGAAAAGAATATGGTCCGCATCGATATGTCGGAATACATGGAAAAGCACAGCGTCTCCCGTCTGGTGGGTGCGCCTCCGGGCTATGTGGGCTATGACGAGGGCGGTCAGCTGACGGAAGCTGTTCGCAGACGTCCCTACAGCGTCATCCTCTTTGATGAAATCGAAAAAGCCCACCCGGATGTGTTCAACATCTTACTGCAGCTTCTGGATGATGGTCGGCTGACCGACAACCAGGGCCGTACGGTGGACTTTAAAAATACCATTGTGATCATGACATCCAATCTTCCGGAAGAGCATCTGAAGGATTGCTTCCGTCCGGAATTCCTGAACCGAATCGATGACATTGTGGTCTTCTCTCATCTCAGTGAAGAGCAGCTGGTGCAGATCATCGACATCGCTATGAGAGGACTTGTGGCTCGTTTGGCAGAACGGGAAATCACCCTGGAACTGACCGAAGAAGCCAAGAAGTTCATCGCTGCGGAAAGTTATACGCCGGCCTACGGTGCCCGTCCGGTGAAGCGCTACTTGCAGAAGTACGTGGAAACCGCTCTGGCAAGCCAGCTGATCAAGGGAACCATCAGCGACGGCGATCACGTGGTGGTGGATGTGGAGGAAGGGAAGCTGATCTTCCTTACTCCGGCTTCCAGCCAGCCCAAATATCCTGCGCTTTAACAGCCTGCTCCCACAGCATGGTCAGGCCGTTGGCCGCGATCATTCCCAGGGCTTTGGCATCTTTCAAAAACAGGGTTTCTTCCGGATTGTAGATGGCGTCTAACGCGGCAACCGCGCCAAGGCGCCTCATGATTTCCCTGGAAAGGGGAGTGGCATCTACGTTCGGCCACATGCCCACGGGAGTGCAGTTAACGAGTAGATCCGCATGAAACTCCTGTTCCAGTGAATCGTAGCTTACCAGGGGACAGTCCATATAGGTGTCCCCAGCTTTTGCGGAGCGGCTTGCCACAAAGATTTGGGAAGCGCCGCTGTCGCGGATCGCTGCAATGAAGGCGCGGGCTGCACCGCCGGCTCCCAGGATCAATGCGGTTTTCCCTTTGATTTGAATGTTCTTTTCGTTCATCAAAGCTAATACACCGTAATAATCTGTGTTGTAGCCGATGGTTTTTCCGTCTTCGGTGAAGTGGATCGTGTTCACAGCCCCAATGGTCAAAGCCTGAGGAGAAATCTCATCCAACAGGGGTATGACGGTCTGTTTATAGGGAATGGTCACGTTGAGACCTGTGAAGTACTTTTCGTTTTTTATGGTCAGAAAGTCCTGTTCCACAGTTTCTTTCGGCAGTTCCACCAGGGTATAGTCGCCGTCGATCCCGCGCTGTCTCATGATATCTGCATGGAGTTTGGGAGAAAGGCTGTGTCCTAAGTGTTCACCGAGTAACCCGAAATGTTTCATGTTAAAATCGCCTCTTTTCGCAGATTCCGGGACTTCGGAGAATCCCGGTAGAATTGTGAATCTTTCTTCATATTAGCATATTTCGTTGAAAAAAAGAACGAATAATGATAGAATATCTGGTACGTTATTTTTGAGAGTATAGCTGTATTCGATACAGAAAATTAAGAAAGAGGAATCTTCGATGCCTTTTGGAATCAATGTTAACATCTCCAGTAAGGAACTGAAATCGTTAGGGAAGTGGGCCCTGAAAGGTCGTTGGACCACCGCTGTCGGCGCGTCCTTATTGAGCTTGTTTGTGGTCAATATCCCGCCGATCCTGCTGAATTTCATTCTGGGTCCCGACAAGTGGGGGAACGTAGTGGATGCATATACACTGCTGATCAACGGTCCTATGCAGCTGGGTCTCACCATGATATTTCTGAATATCTTCCGTAAGAAAGCTGCCAATCCCATGGAAATTTTCTATGGGTTTGAATTCCTGCTGAAGGCTGTGGTCCTTTACATCTGGATGAGCCTTCTGATCGGGCTTCAGACAATGTGCTTTGTGATCCCCGGCGTGATCGCTGCGATCCGCTACTCCATGGCCTTCTTTGTTCTGGCCGATGATCCGAGAAAGCGTCCGCTGATGTGCATTACGGAAAGTAAATTCCTGATGCATGGAAACAAAATGCAGATGTTCAAGCTGATCCTGAGCTTCTTCGGCTGGTATGCTCTGGCCGTAACCCCCATGGCGCTGGCTATGAATTTCTTCCCCACCGACAACTGGTTGGTATATCAGCTGGTGATCCTGGCTACAGGAGTGCTGCCTTGCTTCATTGAACCCTATGTTCAGGTGACCATGGCTGCCTTCTATGAAATCGCCAACGGAAGCCTTCGCGTAAAGCGCACCGCTCCGGAATACCAGAGCTACGATACCGCACAGAACGTGGAACCGGTAGAAACCGAATAAAAACAAACAAAAACCCCGAATGTCCTTGGACGTTCGGGGTCGTTTTCTTTTTGTATTACTTCAGGAAGCCTGCGATGATGCGTTCTTCGGCTTCTTCTTCGGTGAGGCCTAAGGTACGCAGCTTCAGGATCTGTTCGCCGGCGATCTTACCGATGGCCGCTTCGTGAACCAGTTCCGCGTCGATGTGATTTGC
>JAFOGM010000104.1 GCA_017386805.1 Bacillota bacterium | reverse complement strand
GGTCTTTACGGATTCCGCCAGATCATCCACGGCCTTTACCGGAATCACATTGTCCGCGAATTCTGCGGCAACCGCCTTGGCTTTTTCCAGATCCAGGTCGAAGATCTCGATCTGTTCCAGGAAGGGTACCGCCAGAGTCGCAGCCATCACACCGAACCGGCCGACTACGCCGCAGCCCACCAAAGTAGCTTTCTTGGAATCGGGATTGCATAGATATTTTGCGCCCAGACCCGCGGAAGCCGCCGTTCTCATGGCCGTGATCAGAGTCGCGACGAGGAAGGCATAGGGAAGGACGGTTTCCGGATCGCTGAGCACGGTAACGTCGATTCCGAGAGGAATTCCCTTACTGTAGTTCTTTCGTGCTTCTGCAGCCCATTTGAAGCCTGCAGTCTTCACATCGCCGCCGATGTAACAAGGCATCGACATGAAGAAGGATTCGTGTTCTTCACGGAGATTCAGGCTGACCTTCGTAGGATTCTTCAGCGTTCCTTCCGCCCACATCTTCAGGGACTTCTCCGCCTTTTCCAATGTCATTGCCATATCCAGCGCACCGGCTTTGATCACATCTTCCTGCTTTAAGAACAAAATATCTGTATTCATTACATTACCTCATTATACGTATTTTGGAGCGTCCCACAGGTTTACGATGGTACCCAGGCCCATAGCCTTTGCGTTTTTGTAAACCTGATGAGCGATCATAATATCCATAGCTCCCAGACCCAGGGATACATACATGACCTGCTGATCGTCATTGTCACGACCCTTGGCCATATCCGCAGCTACAAATCTCAGTTCCGTCATATCTTCCTGATTCAGCTTTCCAGCTTCGTGCAGTGCATGAACCGGAGACAGCTTACTCTTACTTACCTGATACCAGTTGTCCACGAAGAGCTTATCAGCACCTTCCACGGTGTCGGTACCGAAGTCGCAGGGACCCATCTGTACGATGGTTGCGTTGGACTTCATCCAATCCTTCTGCATGAAGGCTTTCTGTGCGGTGGTCATGGTAATGATAATATCGGAGGTCTTTACCGATTCAGCCAGATCTTCCACAGCAGTTACAGGAATATCGTTATCCTTGAATTCATCCGCCAGAGCCTTGGCCTTGGGGATATTCAGGTCGTAGATTTCAATCTGTTCCAGGAACGGAACGGCCAGGGTTACTGCCTTCACGGCATATCTTCCAACGATACCGCAGCCAACCAGGGTCGCTTTCTTGAACTTGGGACTGCACAGATACTTAGCACCTAAGGCTGCGGAAGCCGCAGTTCTCATGGCTGTGATCAGGGAAGCGTCCAGGAAAGCCTTCGGCAATACGCTGTAGGGATCGCTCAGGACGGTAACGTCGATACCCAGAGGGAGACCGTTCTGGAGGTTCTGTCTTCCTTCGGCAGCCCACTTGAATCCAGCGATGTCATCTTCACCGCCTACGTAGGTAGGCATTGCCACGAAGAAGGAGCCGTGGTCATCCAGACTCATGCTGACCTTGGTGGGATTGAGCAGCGTACCTTCTGCCCACATCTTGATTGCCTTGTCACCCAGTTCCAGGGTCATCTTCATATCTTCAGCACCAGCTGCAATGGTATCTTCCTGCTTTAAGAATAAAATTTCCGGCTTCATCATGACTTATACTCCTTTCGACTTACAGCCCCTGGCTCTTTGCTTCTTCAGCAGCAGCTTCGTACCACTGAATGAACAGGTCTGCTTCGGTAGCTGCAATGATGATTTCGTTGACCTTTTCGATCATAGCCACATCACCCTTGGGAGCGCCTACAACGTTACCCTTCTTGTCAGCTGCGAACTGGAAACCAGTAACAGCCAGACCGTCGTAGTTTTCGATGAACTCATCTGCAACCTTGGAGGACATTGCCACGCCGTCAACCTTACCTTCGGTCAGCATCATGATACCATCGGCGATGGAGGAGATTGCCTTGACTTCCTTAACTCCGGGCAGTTCATCGGCAGCCTTATCGTACATGGTAGAACCGTTCTGTGCTGCGATCACCAGACCTGCGAAGTCTTCACCTACGTTCAGGGTCGGAGCCAGTTCTGCAGTGGTCAGTACGGTGTTGGTCATATTGTTGTGAATGTTGTACTGTTCAGACAGTTCCATGGTTTCAGCACGTTCGGGGCTGTAACCCATGCAGCTGATCATCAGATCCACGCTGCCGGTGTTAACTGCTGCCAGGCAGCTTTCAAAGCTCATCTGTTCGAAAACGATTTCTACGCCTAATTCTTCACCGATGTGCTTTGCGAACTCGATGTCGCTTCCCTTGATTTCTCCAGTCAGCAGATCCAGGTATTCATACGGTGCATAGTCGGGACTGACTGCTACGTGTAACTTTCCGGAATCCAGAACGCTCTGTAAAGACTGATCACCGGCGACTTCCGTACCGCCGCTTTCTTCTTCAGAACCGCCGCCGCAGCCTGCGAAGCAACCCAGAACCATAACCAGTACCATCATCATTGCGAATAATTTCTTTAAATTCATGCTCTTCATTTTCATACTCTCCTTTATGCTTTATGACTTTGAATGTTTGACCAAGTTGTTTGGACTTGTCATTTGATTTACTGTCGATCGATGAGTTTACTATAGCACCGGCCTTTGTATATGTCAAGCATATTTATTCATTTTATTTCAACTTTTTTCACTTTTATTTGTTAAATATTCATCAATATGCATATTTAAATGTATAAACACGCTTTGTGCATTCATTTTTGTGCAATATAAAACGAGGACCGGATCGGTCCCCGCCTGAAATTTCAATTCGTTTCTTACATATTCAATAGCACCAGCGATACCAGAATTGCCGCCAGGGCAACTAACTGCTTCCTGCTGAGTTTTTCCCGGAACAGGAGAACCCCTGCCAGCGTAATAACTACAATGGTACCTACGCTCTTCATGGGATAGACGATCACCGCCGGAATGGTTTCCATGGCCATCAGCTGGAACTTGGCCTGCATAAAGTTGGGGATCCCTATCAGAAGACCGAAGAGGATTTCATTCTTTCCCACACGTTCCCCTTTGACCAGGATCACGATCACGCAGAGTATCAGCGCCACACCAAAAGTCATGAACAGGAAATGATCGCTCAAGAGCGGATTTCCCATCTCCTGGAACACCTTGGCCATGATCCCTGCACAGCCATCTGACAGGAACAGGATCGCCAATCCACCAATGGACAACTTCTTCGCCGTCTCTTTTTCACCGCCCTGGCAGATCAGAACGATCGACACCATGGAAACGATAAATCCAACCATCTGAAGCATCGTGGGATCTTCCCGGAAGACCAGAATGGAAATCACCAGGGGAATCAAAAGACCGCCCATCTTGGAGAAGACCGAGGTCAAAACCACACCATTTCGCGGAATATTGTACTGATTCAGTACCAACCCGAACATATAGAACACGCCATTGAAAGCACCCATCCCCAACATGGGAACCACTCCTTCGCCACTGGGAATCAGCCCACCCAAACCGGTATAACAAATGCCCACAACCAGACAGGCCACATAATTCACCGCGATCATGGACATCTTACTTTGTATTTTCCCTTCGCTCAAACGCATCCCAATAGCCAGCATGGACGAGCAGAGAATACATAAAATCAAATAAAACACTGTATTGCCCTCACTTTTGCGTTTTAATCCGCCTGTTTTTCCAGCAACCGCCTTCGGCGGCTCCTCTCCCATTGTACTTCAACTGGCGGCTGACCGCAATATGCAAAAGCGGGCCTTTCGGCCCGCCCCTGCGTTAAGGAATATATTGATCTTTCTCGTACTCAAATTTAGTCGTCCCAGTCTTTTTCAGACTTCAGGATCTTTCCGCTGTCAGCATCGATTTCGTAATCGTATTCCATGTTTCCTGCACGGAATTCCACGTCGTACTCCCAACGTCCATCATCTTTACCCAGTTCAGCTTTCACGAAAGTCACTTCAGAAGCTTTCAGCCCGGCATGTTCCAGAGCCAGAGACTTTGCCTTCTCTGCGGAGATCCGGTCCGCTGCAGAGCTGGCTGCCGCACCAGAATTACTAGAACCAGAGGTAGCAGAGCCACTTTCAGTTCCACTGCCCCTTTCGGAGCTGACAGGCATCTTTCCCTGTGCTTCGTACCAATCATCGTCTCTTTCCTTATCTACGTGAACTACCTTACCGTTTTCTGCATCGATGTCGTAGTTGTATTCTGTACCATTGGCACTGAATTCCACTTCATAAACCATGATACCTCGCTCCAGATCCAATTCTGCCTTCAGACCACGGACAGCCGATTCCTTCAAACCTGCATCTTCCAGCGCCGCAGCCTTCGCCTTGTCCGCGCCGATATACGCCTTATCACTGGCCTTACCGACCACCTGGGTATCCTTCGCTTCGATTTTTCTGGACTCCATCAACAGGTTCAGTTCATTGATGTCCAGTTTCTTCAGTTCTTCTTTCTTTAGAACGGTATCCTTTTCCGCAATCTTTTCGATCAGGGCTGCTTTCCCTACAGAAACTGCCAGTTCATCAGCCAACTTCTTTATCCCGGCATCATCCTTGATCTGCTGGGAGAGAATCGCACCTTCAATGGCACTGCTCTTCAGCATTTCCCCCACTTCCTTCACAAGGCGATCTTCCAGCACTTTCCCCTTTGCCGCATCATCATTTTCCACGGTGATCAGAATGGAATTCTGCAGTTCACTGATGTATCCATGCTTCAGCATCGAGCCGATCAGCGCATTGACAGCCACATCCAAATCTGCATCCTTCAGATCCATATCATCTAATACCACTTTTGCATCTTCATTCAGTGCCTCTGCACCGACAACACGCTCCTTCTTATTCACGGACAATTCCACGCTGGGATTCACGTCCAATTCGATGATCGAATCCACCGCATTACCCTGTACGTACAGTCCTGCACCGCCGAATACTAAAGCAACCATTGCCGCCACGGCAGCCAGCCTCTTCCAGCTACTATTTTTATTCTTTCTTTTGTCCTTCATCTCAATGACCTTCTCTTCTCTTTCCTCACACCGCGAGAGAATGGAATCGCGGACGTCGGGAACACTTTGTTCCACGGCTCTGCGCAATCTGTTTTCAATATCTCTATTGTTCATGTCCTTCCTCCCACTGTCGTCTTAACTTCTTCAGCGACCGGTGATATTTCGATAATATTGTGGCTAAGGGGATCTCCATTAGTTTGGCAATTTCCCTGTGTTTCATTCCTCCCACCGCGTGGAGCATCACAATCTGCAATTCCTCCGAGCTCAGGTTGTTCAGTGCCATTTCCAGCATCAGCCGGTCTTCCGGATCCATTCCCGGATCCGCCGCCAGATGTACCATTTCAACTTCCCCATCGTCTGCGGAAACCTGGCTTCGCCGGTTTCGCTCCCGCAGTTTATCGGTTGCCAGTCGTCTGGCAATGGTCAGCGTCCATGGCATCGGATTTCCGTCACATTCATAGCGTCCCGCATTGTGGTAGATCCGCAGGTACGTTTCTTGTAAGATATCCTCTGCATCGCTGGCGTGTTTCAGGATCGATACTACAAATCCGTAAATCATGGATTTTGTCTCATCGTAGAAATGACCTAACGCTTCCTTATCGCCCTGCGCCATCTTTCGGATGTC
>JAFOGM010000103.1 GCA_017386805.1 Bacillota bacterium | reverse complement strand
TGGTATCATTTGAGTGTTGAGCCGCACTGAACGGGTTTTTGAAGTGTAATCAATAGGGATTACCACCCCTGATGGCGAGACCGGATAGAGGAGGATAAAAAATAATGTACGCAGTAATCGAAGCTGGTGGCAAGCAGTACAGAGTACAGGAAGGCGATGTCATCACTGTAGAAAAAATCAAGGCTGAAGTTGGCGAAGCAGTAACTTTCAACACTTTACTGATCAGCGCTGAAGGCGAAGTTAAGGTGGGTGCTCCTTACCTGAACGAAGTTGTAACCGGTACCGTTGTAGAACACGGCAAGGGTGAAAAGGTTATCATCTTCAAGTATAAGGCTAAGAAGGACTACAGAAAGAAGCAGGGTCACAGACAGCCATACACAATGGTTAAGATCGAAGCTTTAGGTGGTGCAGCTCCTAAGAAGGAAGCTGAAGTTGCAGAAGGTAAGAAGGTTTCCGCTTCCATGAAGAAGGACGAACTGATTGCTTTCGCAAAGGAAAATAACATTGAAATCGATGAAAAGGCTACTAAGGCAGTTATCATCGAAGCAATCGAAGCAGCATTATAATTCACTGAATAGTTAGGAGGTAACACTATGGCAAGTAAGAAAGGTGTAGGTAGCTCTAAGAACGGTCGTGATTCCGAGTCCAAGCGTCTTGGACTGAAGGCTGGCGACGGTCAGTTCGTTACCGCAGGCAGCATTCTGGTTAGACAGAGAGGAACCAAGCTTCACCCTGGTAACAACGTAGGTATCGGTGGCGATGATACTTTATTCGCTATGATTGATGGCGCTGTTAAGTTCGAAAGAAAAGACAAGACCAGAAAGCAGGTTTCCGTTTATCCTAAGGAAGCTTAATTAGAGTGATTAGACCCTGTAGACGTATGTTCACAGGGTCTTTTTGTACGAGCAGTTAATTTGGTACCCGGTATGGTTTCAGCCGTACATCGGGAACCGTGTCTATAGAGGAGGTTCTGAAAATGTTTGTAGATAGAGCCAAAATTTTTATCAAGTCCGGTAAGGGCGGCGATGGTGCTGTAACATTCCGTCGTGAACCTTTCGTACCGGAAGGCGGTCCTGATGGCGGTGACGGCGGAAGAGGCGGAGACGTTATTTTCCAGGCTGACAGAAACCTGAGAACCCTGATGGACTTTAAGTTCAAGAGAAAATATGAAGCGGAAGACGGCCAGAACGGTATGAAGAAGAAGCGTTTTGGCAAGTCCGGCGAAAATCTGGTTATCAAGGTTCCTGTAGGTACCATGGTAATCGACGAAGAAACCGGTCATCTGATGAAGGACCTGGTTGAAGATGGTGATTCTTTCGTAGCTGCGAAGGGCGGACGAGGCGGCCGCGGTAACGTTCACTTTAAGAACTCCGTACGTCAGGCTCCAAACTTTGCGGAAGCGGGCGGTGCATGCAAGGAACGTACTGTAATTCTGGAAATGAAGCTGATCGCTGACGTTGGTCTGGTTGGTTTCCCTAATGTAGGTAAGTCTTCTCTGCTGTCCGTTGCAACCAGCGCACAGCCTAAGATTGCAAATTACCACTTCACTACCATCGACCCGAACCTGGGTGTGGTACAGCTCCATGACACAAGCTTTGTTATGGCTGACATTGCAGGTATTATCGAAGGTGCCAGCGAAGGACTGGGCCTGGGCTTCAAGTTCCTGAAGCACATTGAACGTACCAAGGTTCTGATTCATGTTGTTGACGTATCCGGCTGCGAAGGCCGTGATCCGAAGGAAGACTTCGACAAGATCAACAGAGAGCTGGAGGCATACAGCCCTAGAATCATGAAGAAGCCGCAGATTGTAGCAGCCAACAAGATTGACCAGATCGACGAAGAAGATCCGATGTACATCGAATTCAAGGAATATGTGGAAAGCAAGGGATACAAGGTATTCCCAATGTCCGCTCCTCTGGATCTGGGTGTAACTGAAGTTCTGAACGCAGCACTGCTGGAACTGAAGCGTGTGGAAGAAAATCCGGTGGAAGAAGAGGAAGAACTGGAAATGTTCGACTTCGAAGCAGACAATGCACTGGATCCGGACTACAGAGAAATCTACGTGGATTACGACGAAGAAGACGGCGTATTCGTTCTGGAAGGCAAGCAGCTGACCAAAATCTTCAATTCTACCAACTTCAACGATATGGGTTCTCTGAGATATCTGTACAAGTATATCGAAAAGAACGGTGCAATCGAACAGATGAAGGAAATGGGACTGGAAGAAGGCGACATCATCCGTATCAAGAATTACGAACTGGAATACTGGGACGAATTCTAATACTTTATACGAATCA
>JAFOGM010000102.1 GCA_017386805.1 Bacillota bacterium | reverse complement strand
GTCACCTTCCACGTAACCGGAACGATAGCGCAGGAACTGCATGGCGTGATCACCGTCCAGAACCTGTTCCCCCTTGTAAATGTTGATGTAGAGCGGGGGATCTGCTGTGGGATCGCTGTATTGCATGTTGAAAGGAATGTTCATCGGTACGCCGCCGATGGCATCCACCACATTCTTTACACCATCATACTTGATGACCGCATAGTAGTGCAGCGGCATTCCCAGCAGTACATCGCTGACCGCCTTCGCTGTATTCACTGCGGAACCCTTGTAAGCTGCGTTGATCTTCTTTTCCGCCGGCTTGGAATAGCCCGGGCGCTCGTAGTACGTATCTCGCGGAACGGAGATCACGTCTACGTGCTTGGCTTTCATATCGAAGCTGGCAACCATAATGGTGTCCGTCAGGTTTTCGTTGATGCCCAGCAGCAGAACATTGACGCGCTGCTTATCCTGGAAGGCTTCAAAGAAGGGGCTGTCTTCCCCTACGATGAAGTCCATGCTGTCCATCAGGTTTTCTTCCGGCTCGAAGGGCGAGAAATTCGCCACGGAGTGGAACAGAAACCGCATGGGAGTCATCAACAGCATCATTACTAAAAATGCTATGGTAAAATACTTAAAAAATTCTTTGGTTGTACTTGTTTTCATGATTGTCTTTCCTTACTTTTTCTCCTGGATTCCCTTTGTATCATAACCCTTTTTCCCCGAATCACTCCCGTTTCCGAAGAATACGCATAGTGACCCAGTATCTTTATATTTTATCGCTTTTTCACAAAAAAAGAAAGAGGCTGTATCAAATACAAACCTCTTTAAAGCATGTTTTTTCTGTGATGATCTGACACCTTTCCCCTTATTCCGCAGTTCCTTCTCCTTCCGGAACTTCCTCCTGAGGACCATTATAGATCAGATTCATCATTTCTGTCAGTTTTTCTTCGTCAGGGAAGTAGAAGGACAGCCGTGTGGAGTCCCTGTTGGTAGCTGACATGTAAGCTTCGCCCGGAACCTTCCAGGTGGTCACTTCAATACTTCCGGAACCCATAGCCTTTGTTGCCAGTTTCGCTACGGTCCCCCAGGTGAAATCGCTATCCACATTTTCGAAGACTGCGCCGGCGATCTTCAGCAGATCTCCCTCCATGGCCTGTTCAAAAGCTGCGATCATAAAGGCCTGCTGGGTGCGGATTCTTCCTTCATCGCCGTCGGGATAGCCTCTGTATCCCGGAACGTTGGTCTTACGGAAACGCAGGAATTCCATGACGTTTTCTCCGTCCAGAACCTGTAATCCTTCTTCCACGTCGATATACAGCGGCGGATTGTCGGTGGGGTCACTGTATTTCATATGGAAGGGAACATGGAATTCCACCCCTCCCATGGCGTCCACGATATTCCCTACACCTTCATAGTCCACGGCCATGTAATAGTGCAGCGGCATCCCCTGCAGAACGTCGCTGACCGCCTTGGCCAGTTTCTGCATTCCGTCTTCTTTTTCTGTATTGTAAATGCTGTTGATTTTCTGCGTAGCTGAGCTCTTGAACTCCGGCCGTTCGTAATAGGTATCTCTGGGAACGGAAATCAGATCGATGGTTTTATCCTCTGTGTGGAAGCTGGCAACCATGATGGTATCCGCCATTTTGTGATTCATGCCCAGAAGCAGTACGTTGACGCGATTATCTGTTCCAAAAACTTCTTCCATATCTTCGTCCTTGGCCAGGAAGTCCATCCCCTTCAGCGATTCACTTCCGGAGAACATTCTGGAATTCAAGAGCAGTGCTCCACCCAGGAACACGGCAAATGCCAAAATAAATGTCAGCCCAAAACATTGCAGCGTTGTCAGATGTTTTCTCTTCTTTTTCTTCGTTGTAACTTCGTTTTTTTCTTCGTCTCTTTTCCTCATTTGTTTCCCCTAAGATGTCTCATCTTTTCTTGTCTAATGATGTACTTTAATGTTGATAAATTCCGGTTTCAGCTTGGAATACAGGATCTTCTGCTCCGTATATAAACTATAATAACCCGACAGCATATAAGACACGGCGATACAAAGTGCGTAAAGCGCCAAGCTCTGACCTCCAAACAGTTCAAAGGCCAACAGAATCGAACTGACAGGACAGTTGGTCACACCGCAGAATACAGCGGTCATTCCCAGCGATGCCCCGAAACCTGCCGGTAAGCCCAAAAGCTCTCCGACTACACAACCGAAGGTTGCCCCGGTAAAGAAGACCGGAACGATTTCGCCGCCTTTGAATCCCGCTCCCAACGTAATGGCAGTAAAGAGAATCTTCAGCACAAAAGCATAGGGAACAGCCTCTCCCTGAAGGGCTCTGGAAATCACATCCATGCCTGCCCCGTTATAATCCCGGTTCCCCACCAATAACGTCAGTACGATAACGATCAGGCCACCCACTGCAGCACGGATCATGGGATTCGGCAGATACTTCCCATATATCTTCGGAGTTTTATGATTTACATAACAGAAGATAATGGAGATTGTGGAACAAAGGATCCCCAGGATCAGTACCTGTACCACGGTTCCTCCCTCCATCACCGGAACATCGTGAAGGACAAAGCCTGTCACCTCGCCGCCCAGATTCTGTGCGACTAACGTTGCAATGATCGCTCCCAGAACACAGGGAACAATCGCCGCATAATACATGACGCCCACACTGATTACTTCCATGGCGAAGATTGCTGCGGTAATGGGTGTTCCGAATAGCGCCGAAAACCCTGCCGCCATACCACACATGGTGATCAGTTTTTTATCCTTGTTATCCAGACCCATGGCATGTCCGATCTTCCCGGAAATCGCACCGCCCAATTGCAGGGCAGCGCCTTCACGGCCGGAAGAACCTCCCACCAGATGCGTCAAAACTGTGGATATAAAAATCAGCGGTGCTTTTCGCAGGTACATCGGTTCATCTTCACGGACAGCAGTCAGGACGAAGTTTGTTCCCCGATCCTTTTCAATTCCACAGATGCGATAGGAACCGATGATGACCATCCCGGCCAAAGGCATCAAATACAATAGCCAGGGATGTTCCAGTCGCAATTCTGTGGCAATCTCAATCGAGTGGTGGAAGGCTGCTCCCACGACTCCGACGGTGACACCAATAATGACAGCAAACAGGAGCAATTTCAGAAAGACTGAAATATGTTCGTTCCATTCTCGTTTCCATTTATCCGAAATATTCATAAGCTTACCATACTTTCCATCGGGTATACCGACTTTTTTAAGCCTCCAGCATTATCTTAGCACTTTGTTAACAGTATAACACAGCTGCCTTTTCTTTTGGATAAAAGTATGGTGGTTCCGGAATTTTTCTTCTGCAGTTATGACGATTGTTTCGTTTCTTTTGTTTCATCTTTTTCATCGAAAAAATTTATTTTCAAAGAATGTTTGTTCTGGTTTTATGTAAACTATTTTTAGCAAGATTTCCACAGTGGATATGAAAAGCAAAAATCGACTGATTTCAATGGGTTTCGCCGTTCTTTTCCCGCAGTTTTCCACCGATGTCTAAAAGTTATCCCAAAGGCTCTGTGGATAACTAAAAACGTCCGAAACCCTGTATTTTCAACGTGTTCCGTGTTTCTCAAAAAAATCAACCCCCAAAGTTATCCACAGGTTCTGCACCTTCTGTGGAAACTTTTGTGGATTCTTTTTTAAGGAGAACAACTGTCCAAAACGAACACATTTTCGACCGGTTTTTTTCCGAAAAATGCTACAATTCCGTTATAAATAAATTCTGACAATTTGTCCTGATAACTGTCTTTTTTCAGCTTTTCCACATCCCCTGGATTGGATAAAAACCCACATTCTACAAGGACTACAGGCACTTTTGGTTCTTTCAAAAGCAGGACATCTTTTTTCGCCAAAGCCTCTCTTTTGGTCCCATCATCCAGCCCTTCCACCAATTCTTTTTGGATGGCCTCCGCTAAACGCCGGCTGTCCTCCACGATTTGTTCCGTTTCCGCCTTGGAAGGAAAGAACGTTTGTGCGCCGCGAACGGAAGGATCTTCCTGGAAACTGTTCAGATGGATACTGACAACCAGCGACGGTTTTACTTCTTCGATGAGCTTTTTCCGATTCCTTAAATCTTCGGTTTTCCGCGTTCGTATCTGCTTTTTCACCCCGTCATCCTCATCCAGCGCCCGGTCGTCAGACCGGGTCATGACCACCCTCCAACCGGCAGCTTCCAGACGCTCTTTCAGCCGTAAGGCGATTGCCAGATTGATGTCCTTTTCGCTGGTTCCATCCTTGCTGACGGCTCCGCCGTCGAAGCCTCCATGCCCGGGATCCACCACGATCACATCGCTCCCCAGCGTTTCATCCACCATCCAGCTCCGTTCCAACAACCACCGCTGTCCGGGGATCATACTCAGGATACCGACTGCCACCAATCCCAGAACCGTCCATTTTTTTATTTTTACTGACCCCTTTTTCCCCATCTTTCACTCCTTTCTCGCCAACAGACCTCCATCTATGCTATAATAATGGGTAGCGGACCCGCTTCCGCATTCCAATACTGAAAGATATGTGCTCGAAGGAGGATATTATGAATAAAACCATCCGTCTGTACCAGCAGGACGTGGATCTGCGTTCCAACGATGCTGCTGTTGTTTCTCTGATTCATGACCGCGACGAAATTGCCGCCCTGGGTATCAAGGATAAAACCGTGGAATGTCTTCTGATCCTGGATCAGTCCGTCTTCTTCCCCGAAGGCGGCGGTCAGCCCAGCGACCTGGGTACCATCGACGGCTATCCTGTCTGCCACGTTCGCGAGATCGGCCATACCGTATATCACCAGATCGATCTGGCTGCGGCAGCCGCTTCTGGCCTGGAAGCGCCTGCTTCTTATTTCTCCGCAGGCCGCACCGTCCACTGCGAAATCGACTGGGATCGTCGTTTTGACAACATGCAGCGCCACTGCGGCGAACACATCCTGTCCGGTATGTTCTTCCGGGAATACGGCGGTGTCAACCGCGGCTTCCACATGGGCGACGACTACATGACCATCGATATCAGCCTGGAAGAAAAGCCGGAATTCACTGAACTGACCATGGATATGTGTTTGAAGGTGGAACGGTTCGCCAATGAGGCTGTCTGGGCCAATTTACCGGTCATCACCCGCCGCTTCGAAAACCGCGAGGATGCAGAAAAGCTGCCTCTGCGCAAGAAGCTGGCCATTGAGCACGACATTTCCATCGTCTGCGTGGGCGATCTGAATAACCCTGCAGATTCCGTAGCTTGCTGCGGAACCCATCCCAAGTTCGCCGGTCAGGTGGGTCTGATCAAGATCTGGAAGGTGGAAGCCAACAAGGGTATGTTCCGCGTGTACTGTGAAGCCGGTCAGCGCGCTCTGAAGGATTACGATACCAAGCATGAGATCCTGACCAAGCTGAACAACAAGTACAGCGC
>JAFOGM010000101.1 GCA_017386805.1 Bacillota bacterium | reverse complement strand
ATTCATAATGTCTCCTTCAAATAAAAAAGTAGCTTTGTACGTTTCTTTCTCTTTCGAATTACGTTCAAAGCTACTTTTTCAATTTCTCTTAAAATCTCTCATTCCGTTGAAATTTCAACGTTTTCTATTCCCATTCGATAGTTCCGATCGGCTTCGGTGTCAGGTCTAACAGTACTCTGTTGATACCTTCTACTTCGTGAGTGATACGATCGGTGATCTTGTGCAGAACTTCGTAGGGGATTTCTTCGATGGTAGCGGTCATTGCGTCAACGGTATTTACCGCGCGGATGATTGCCGGCCATCCTTCGTAACGCTTGTCGTCACGAACGCCTACGGACTTGAAGTCAGGAACAGCGATGAAGTACTGCCATACCTTACCAGCCAGACCGCAGTTGTCGAATTCTTCACGCAGGATCGCGTCAGCTTCTCTCAGAGCATGCAGACGGTCTCTGGTGATAGCGCCTAAGCAGCGAACGCCTAAGCCCGGACCCGGGAAGGGCTGACGATAAACCATAGCGTGGGGCAGTCCTAATGCTTCGCCAACCACACGAACTTCGTCCTTGTACAGCAGCTTAACCGGTTCAACCAGTTCCATCTTCATATCTTCGGGAAGACCACCTACGTTGTGGTGAGCCTTAACACCGTGGGATTCCAGGATGTCGGGGTAGATAGTACCCTGAGCCAGGAAGTCCATGCCTTCCAGCTTTGCAGCTTCTTCATCGAATACCTTGATGAATTCGCCGCCGATGATCTTTCTCTTCTTTTCCGGATCAGCTTCACCAGCCAGCAGATCTAAGAAACGGTCAGTAGCATCGATGTAAATCAGGTTTGCATCCAGTTCCTTACCGAATACTTCGATAACCTGTTCGCTTTCACCCTTTCTCATCAGACCGTGGTTTACGTGTACGCAGTACAGCTGCTTACCGATTGCCTTGATCAGCAGAGCAGCAACAACGGAAGAGTCAACGCCGCCAGACAGAGCCAGCAGGACCTTCTTGTCGCCAACCTGTTCTCTGACAGCCTTTACCTGTTCTTCGATAAAAGCGTTAGCCAGTTCCAGGGTTGTGATTCTTTCCATAGTTTCAGGACGCTTGTTGTTATCCATGGGTCTATACCTCCATACTCTATTAAAAAACTACGTTTTGACAAATTTCAATGGTGAAAAAACATATCACCACTTAATAACTATATCACAGTGTTGACTTTTTTTACAAGTACCGAACTGTATTTTTTTTGAAAAAACAGTAGAAAATCCGAACGTTTTATTGTATTTGGTCGATAATATACTGGATCAAGCGAGGAGTTTCGTCCATCAGACTTTTCTTGTTCGCTCGTTCCTGGCCGGTATGGATATCGCGGCCAAAGGGTCCAATATTAAATACCGGGATCTGAAGCTTTCGAATGGCATCGAAATCGATATTGTAACAGGAGCCCCACAGCGGCATATTTTCTCCCACCACCGCCGATTCCTCTGCACCGTAGATACAGGCCGCATAGCTCATGTCCGCAATTCCGCCAAAGTAGTGATCGAAATAAGCTTCGTAGCCCAGTTCTTCCCTGCAGAATTCACAGATCAGATCAGGCAGGCCCAGAATCATATGATCCTCCGGAAGGAAGTCCGCATTGGTGAAACCAGGATACATGGGCGGTGCCAGAGCGATGACTACTACTGGCCAATCGGTTTTATACTTATTCAGTAACGCGTGGACCAAGCGATTGGTTGCATCGTTCATGCTGCAGGTCCCCGCATTGCGTTCTATGACCACAGCTTCCACTTCTGCATGGTACCACGCATCAAAGTCCGGCCCCATAAGCTCCTTCACACGGTTTTTCAGCTCTCCAAAGGTCAAAACCTCTGTTTCACCACTGAGAGGAGTACAATTCACAGCCAGATCACCCTTCCACAATTCGTATTGTTCCCGGATCCTCTTCTGATTATCCGCTGCAACCTGCTTCGCAATGGAAACCAGATCTCCCATGGCCTTAGCAGGCGATTTTCGGAACAGGAACTGCACCAGAGACATATCCACCGATTCTGCCAGCGTTACATCGTAACGGGGCTTTGTGTCGCGGAAGTAGGAAACACTGGGCGGCGGCGTCACTTCGGTCTTGTAACGTTCCGTCAGCGCCGCGTTGCCGTCGATTGCCGCACAGAGCTGCGAAGCCAGCAGGATCGCGTTGTTTGCCCCGTAATAGAATCGAACATGCGACGGAATCCCTCTTACCACAATATTCACGGTCATCTTTCCGATGGTTCCGTCAAAGTACACCGAACCGCGTTCATCTCTCAGATGGGATTCCCCCATAAACAGCAGTTTATAATCCAGGTCGAACCGTTCTTTCAGTTCCACCATCAGATTGGCAGCCGATCTCATACCCACAGAATACGTTTCTTCATCACAAGCCGCAATAAACAGCAGATTCTTGTCCTTTGCTCCCTGGAACAACTGATCCAGATACACAGACATCCCGCCTTTCATATCGGCAGTCCCGCGTCCAAAAATCCATTCGCCGCTGGCCAGATCATCCTTCGTCCAGGCTTTCATGGGAAGAGCAACCGGTGCTTCGCCGGCCTCCTGTTTCCGGAAGGCTTCTTCCAACACTTCCGGATCGCGGGAATACGCTTCCATTCCTTCGAAGTTAGCCGTCGTCACCGTATCCATATGTCCCGCCAAAACCACGGTCGGTACAGCGGAAGCGGTTGCCACTGCCGGGTCGTCTGCCAGACGCAGCGCCCACACATTTTTACGCCCCAGGGCATCACCAGGTACATCCACCATTCCGAACATGTCCGGATGTTCCTTAAACCAGGGATCTTCTCCGATCACAGCACACAATTCTTTCGCCATATCGGCTTCCTTTGCAGTGTTGGTCGTACTGTCCACCGCCACAAGACGTTTCAATAAATCCAGCTTCATAACGACTCCCTCCTTTTTTCTTTCTTTTACTTTATCACATTTCTTAATACTTCGCATAAATTATTCAACATTTCCTATCCTGCTTTTTTGTGATACACTTTTGGTAGATCCTTCCCGTAACATCGGGAAAACGCACGAGTAAAAGGAGAGTACTTTTATGTTTGATTTTCTGATTTCACTGGCACCCATTGCAGTGATGTTAGTCACTCTGCTGATCATGAAAATGCCGGCGAAAAAAGCCAGCGCCATTACCTTCACCGTGGCCATGATTGAATTCATCCTGATTTATAAGCCCGGTGTTACCGGTGCCATCATCACCATTGAAAAAGGGTTGGCCATGGGCCTGTTCGTCGGTTTCATCGCCATCGGCGCCATGCTCCTGTATAACCTGGTGGATATGGCCGGCGGGTTCAATACCATCAACGGCTTCTTGTCCACGTTGTTCAAAGACAGATTTGCTCTGTTTATCCTGATCTGCTGGACCTTTACCGCTTTCCTTCAGGGAATCGCCGGTTACGGTCTCCCCGCAGTTATCGCCACCACCATTCTTCTGAAAGCTGGCTATGATCCGGCAAAATCTGCCGCTGCTGCTCTCCTTGGCCACTCCTGGGCAATCAGCTTCGGTTCCATGGGTTCTTCCATCTACGCCATCGATTTGGTGACCGATGCTCCTTCTCACGAGATCCTGGTATGGATGTCCAATTTCGGTTCCCTGGGAATGTTGGCCTGCGGTATGGGCGTCTGCTTCATCTACGGCGGTTTCTCCCATGTGATCAAAGGGCTGAAGTACATCGTCCCCACCTGGCTGGTGATGTCCGCTTCTCTGATGCTCATGGCAAAGCTGGACATGGTTTCCGTCATCGGCTTCGTTACCGGCCTGACCGGTGTCATCGCCATGATGATCGTCTACCGTGTGACCAGTAAAGAAAAGTACGATCACTTCGACAAGAAACAGGTCAAGGATCTGCTCAACGGCGTCCTTCCCTACATCCTGATCGTTGTCATGTCCATCGGCTTCTTCATTCTGAGCCCCAAGCTGAAGTTCTCCTTCTCCTTCCCCGGCTATGAAACCTTGCTGGGAGTTGTGGTTCCCGCAGAAGAAGACTACGTGACCTTCAACATTCTGAAGTATCCTTTCACCATCATCCTGCTGACCACATTGATCAGCTTGGTTTACTATGACCGTATCGGTTCCCTGAAGTTAAATTCCTTCGGAACCATCGTAAAGAAGACCTGGAAGAAGATCTATTCCACGGAAATCACCCTGTTCCTGCTGCTCTGCACAGCGAACATCATGATGGACAGCGGAATGATCGTCACCCTGTCTACCAGCATCGTAGCCTTCACTGGTGGACTCTACCCCATCATGGCTGCAGTCGTTGGTGCCATCGGCGCGTTCATCACTGGCTCCAATACCAACTCCAACATCCTCTTCGGTGCGCTGCAGGAAAACGCAGCCATCTCTCTGGGCATGACCCCGGCAATCATGTGCGCTGCCCAGTCCATTGCCGCTTCCATCGGCGGGGCAATCGGTCCCACCACCACAGCGCTGTCTGCCACCGCTGCAGGTAAGACCGGTCACGAAAGCGAAGTTTAT
>JAFOGM010000100.1 GCA_017386805.1 Bacillota bacterium | reverse complement strand
TACCACCGTATTGGTGATTGTTGATGCAGAGGGGAACGAAACCATTGTGAAGAAGTCTGCGACCGCTGAGGGCGAAATTACGGCCCTTCTGGAGGGTTCCTGTACAGTTGTTGTAAAGGACAACAAGAAGGAATTTACCGATACCGAAGGACACTGGGGTAAGAGCGCTGCGGAATTCGCAAGCTCCCGTGAACTGTTCAACGGCGTAGGAAATGGTAAGTTCGGCATGAACACCACCATGAACCGCGCCATGATGGCTACCGTATTCTACAATCTGGAAAACGGTCCGGATCACGACGGTGAACATGACTTCCACGATGTACAGGAAGGAAAGTACTATGCGAAGCCGGTGGCATGGGCTGCGGAAAGCGGCGTCCTGTCCGGCTACAGTGACGGCAGCTTCCGTGCAGATGCTCCGGTGACCAGAGAACAGCTGGCTGTGATGCTGTGGAACTACAGCGGAAAGCCCAGCGGAATCAAGGCTCTGGATCACAGTGATGCTGGTAACATCAGCAACTACGCGAAGGAAGCTATGCAGTGGGCTGTGGAAAACGGCGTCATGAGCGGTCGTGCCAACGGTCAGCTGGATCCGAAGGGTGCGGCGACCAGAGCGGAAGTCGCTCAGATGTTCAAGAACTATATTGAAAAAGTTGTTCTTTAAATCCTATAAATCCAAAAGCAAAGCCGCAGTTCCGAAAAGGGCTGCGGCTTTGCTTTTTGTTTAAATCGCCGTAGAATATGGTACAATACAATTGAAGAATATCACAGGAGGAAAAAACCTATGTTTATTACAAATACAATCAAATACATCGGTGTCAATGATCATCACATTGACCTGTTTGAAGGCCAGTATCCCGTTCCCAATGGGATGGCCTATAATTCTTACCTGATTCTGGACGAAAAGATCGCCGTCATGGATTCCGTGGAAGCCTGCTTTGCCGACGAATGGATCGCCAACATCCGCAGAGAACTTTCGGAAGCGGGACGTTCGGCAGATTGCCAGCCGGACTATCTGATCGTGCAGCACATGGAACCCGACCACTCCGGCAGCATCTTCCGCTTCCTGGAGGAATTCCCGCGGGCGAAGGTGATTGCCTCAGCCAGAGCCATGGCTATGGTGCGGAATTTCTTCGGCTGCGACTTCGGTGCGCAGGGAGTCATCGTAAAAGAGGGCGACACCCTGTCTCTGGGAAACCGGACGCTGACCTTCTATGGGGCAACCATGATCCACTGGCCGGAGGTCATCATGACTTACGACGATCAGGATAAGGTGCTGTTTTCCGCCGATGCTTTTGGAAAGTTCGGTACTCTGGATGTGGAAGACGAATGGCTCCCGGAAGCCCGCCGCTACTACATCGGTATCGTAGGGAAATTCGGCGTGTCCGTCCAGACTTTGCTGAAGAAAATCAGCGGCCTGGAGATCCGGACGATTTGTTCCCTTCACGGTCCCGTGCTGAAGGATAACATCGGGTATTACATGGACAAGTACAATGTCTGGTCCTCTTACGAGCCGGAGGAAGAGGGCGTGACCATCGCCTATACCTCCATGTACGGAAACACGAAACTGGCCGTGGAAGAGTTGGAAAACGAGCTCCTTGAGCGAGGGGTGAAGGTGGTCGTTCACGACCTGGCCCGCGATGATATGTTCGCGGCAATCGCTGACGCCTTCCGCTTCGACCGTCTGATCCTGGCGACGACAACCTATAACGGCGGGGTGTTCCCCTTCATGCGGACCTTTATCGAACATCTGACGGACCGCGGCTTCTTCGGTCGTACCGTAGGCTTCATAGAGAACGGAAGCTGGTCGCCGGTGGCTGCCAGGGGAATGAGGGCCCTGTTGGAAAAGGCGAAAAATATCGGCTATACGGAATCTGAAGTACGGATCCTGTCCTCTGTGAGCGATGAAAATCTTCGCGGGATCCGGGATATGGCGGAGGTGTGCATGTACAACAGTCGTGGCTGTATGTCGATGCCTTGGTGCAAGCGGGTAAGCAGTTTGAGATGCAAATGTATGTGGATGATAATCATTTCCTGAGAAATGGGAATAATTATGAGCACTTGCATCAGCGTATT
>JAFOGM010000099.1 GCA_017386805.1 Bacillota bacterium | reverse complement strand
GAAACCAAGAAGGAACACGAAGAATGTAAGCAGCGTTACGGAAAGACCCCCGCTCGTTTCTTCTACGATTTAGGTACCATGGATATCCCCGTGATTGCAGCTCACTGCGTATGGGTTGAAGATGAAGACTTAGATCTCTTAAAGGAAAAGGGCGTTACCTGCGTTCACAATCCGTCTTCCAACATGAAGCTGGGCAGCGGTTTTATGCCTATTCAGAAGATGATGGACAAGGGCATCCGTGTCTGCATCGGTACCGATGGCTGTGCTTCCAACAACAATCAGAACATGTTCGAAGAAATTCACATGGCTGCTGTGATCCACAAGGGCTATCATCTGGATCCTACCATGTTAGAAGCCACCGACCTGCTGACCATGGCTACCGTTAACGGTGCTGAAGCACAGGGTCGTGAAAACTGCGGTGCCCTGAAGGTTGGTTACAAGGCTGATATCATCGCCATCGACATGGATCGTCCTCACCTGATGCCTACCCACGACATCCCCTCTCTGCTGACCTACTCTGCACAGGGTTCCGACGTGGTTATGACCATGGTTGATGGTAAGATTTTGTATGAAAACGGTGTTTATATGACCATCGACTTCGAAAAGGTGAAGTTCGATCTGGATGCTTCCGTAAAGCGCATCTTCTAAGAAAATAGAAAGGAACTGAAAATGGAAAGAGCCGATAAAAATCTGGCATTTATGCTCCAGTACGAAAATATTGCTTGGTACGAAAACGGTAAGGTTCGCATTTTAGACCGCCGTATTTATCCCACAAAGATCGAATATGTGGAATGTACCACGCATCAGGAAGTAACCAAAGCCCTGACCGACATGGTTACCCAGAGTGCTGGTCCTTATACCGCAGCAGCTATGGGTATGGCTCTGGCTGCTTATGAATGCAGACACATGAACGAAGCTGGTCAGAAGGAATATCTGAGAAAGGCTGCCTACACCATTTCTCACGCTCGTCCTTCCACCGTAGACAGAATGGTAAGAATCTGTGAAGCATGCTATGACGCTGCTGTGATTGCCATGGCTGCTGGTCTGGACGTTCCTCAGGCAATTGTCGACCACACCATCCGTACCAACAACGCCAGATACAACAAAATCAAGAACGTTGCTAAATACTTAGTGGATATGTTCCCCAAGAACGGTAAAATCCTGACTCAGTGTTTCGCCGAAACCATCGTAGGTCAGATGCTGGCTGAAGCCCGCGAACGTGGAAACGATCTGAAAATCTACTGCGCAGAAACCCGCCCCTATTTCCAGGGCGCAAGACTGACTGCCAGCGTAGCAAAAGACATGGGCTTCGACGTAACTTTGATCACCGACAATATGCCGGCTTATGCGATCCAGAACGAAAAGATCGACGTGTTTACCTCTGCAGCTGACGTCATCTGTCAGGACGGTCACGTTGTCAACAAGGTAGGTACCTTCCAGATTGCCATCGTTGCCAAGTACATGGGAATCCCCTACTTCGTAACTGGTGCTCCTGACCTGGGTCACCCCACCGTAGATACTGCTCATATCGAAATGCGTGATCCCGATTTCGTCCTCCAGGCCATGGGTGTTCGTACCGCCATGGAAGGCGTTAAGGGATATTATCCTTCCTTCGACATCACACCGCCTCACCTGGTATCCGGCGTTGTGACCGATGCAGGCATCTACTCTCCCTACGATCTGCGTCGTTACTTCGAAGAAACCAATTCCAACCCCAACGACATCGTTGTATAAATCCCTAAATCATACAGGATTTCAAAAAACACAAAAGGAGCTGCGCACAACTGACGAAACAAGTCAATTGGAGTGCCAGCTCCTTTCCATATTTTTGTCACATAAGAATCGATTATAATTCGCCCTTCATTCCAGTCATAATGCGTTCCGCCAATGTTTCAATTTCTTCAGGCTTAACTCTTACGAAGTGGACGTTTTTCTCTTCTTCGCTCCATCCACCCAGATTGTATAAATCAATCAAAGAATACCCATAAGTTTCTTTTCCATCCAGTTCCACTTCGCAGCGGACTTTTTCTGTGGTGAAGTGCTCCGGCTCCGCGAGATACATGATGACAGGCGTATCGTGAATCGGTGTTTTGGAAGAAGGTCCATTAAACGCACCGCACTTATCAAAGTAAAAGCGTAACATGTGCAAGATAGCCCTGCCTTCTTCTCCTCGATCACGAAAATTCGCTTCCAAGTCTTCCCAAGCGAATCCCACAGGACTGGTGACAGCACCTCCCGTACAAAGATGAAAATCTACCCCAGATGTCAAAACGAACTGCGCCGCATCGGGATCATGATACACATTGACACTGGCGGTTTGAGATGCCGAACTATCTCCACGAAGTTCTCCACCCATAAAGATAACTTTACCCAACCGTTCCTTAACTTCCGGATACTTACGCAGCATAGTAGCCAAATTGGTCAGCGGTCCCTGGGCTATGTAATTCACCTTCTCTGAGCAATTCATAATCATTCGATAGGATAAATCCCATGCATATTCTCCTGTTAGAGCCTTGGTACTGCTTTGGGGATATTCATATTCTCCAACGCCATTTTCTCCATGGATATAAGGAGACGTACGAAGAGGTATCTTCCAAGGAACCGGCATACCGCTGGCCACCGGAATATCTTCACGGCCGCACATAGCTAAGGCGTTTAATGTATTTTTCAACGAATATTCCAACGTGGTGTTTCCAAAGGTGGCTGTAACAGCCAGCACATCCAACTTCGGATGGCGAGCTGCCAAAATCAATGCCATGGTATCATCCACGCCAGTATCTGCATCTAAAATCACCGGAATCTTTTTCCATTCAGTCATCGGTTTCCTCCCTGCTTTCGTCCCAAGTGTTCTTCCACAATCCGGCGTACCGCTTCACGATCAAAGGGCTGAAGATCCCAGACGTTCTTTCGTTCTTCCGGAACATCCATACGGATTTTTTCTCCGGTTTCTAAAACTTTGATCCCATCGTAATGGTTTCGATAAATGACAGTCATTCCGTAGGTCAGTCGTCCATGAAGATCCACTTCACATTTCACTTTCCCCCAATGGAACAAGTCTTCATGTGTCAAAGCCACCATGGCCATAGCGTTCCCCATGTCAGCAGATTCCGCAGAATTACCATATCCACTGAGAACATCCACCGTGGCCATACGGAAGGGAATTCCGCTGTGCATCAGGAATTGCATGGCCTCTGCATCGAAATATACCTTGTGACAGGCACTGGCGTTCAGGGTCCCGAAGGAAAACGCTCCCCCCACAAAGAAAACCTCTTCTATCATTTCTTTCGCGTAAGGATATTTGTGTAACAACTGCATCAAGTTGGTAGCTGTTCCCAACAGACAAATGGTTACTTTGGAACTGGACTTACTCAGTTTATCGTACATCCAATCCCATGCCTCACTTCCTTGAATCGTTCCAGCCTCCGGTCGTTCCAATGCACGATCCATATTAAAACGCATCAGAGGACGCTGGGCCCCACAAATCACAGGAAGGGTAACACCCATCTTCTCTAACACTTCCTCTATTCGTTTCGCTGCCGTCTCCGGCTGATAGAAGCTATGCCCTGTCACCACTCCCAGAACATCCAATTCTGGAGCATTCAAAGCATACATCAATGCCG
>JAFOGM010000098.1 GCA_017386805.1 Bacillota bacterium | reverse complement strand
CTACGGATCCTCGGGAACCTACCAGATAGCCGTCGGACAGGGACTTCTGCACCAGAAGCTCCGCCGAAACGTACATCACGGCGTACCCGTTGGAAATGATGGAGTTCAGTTCCTTCAAGAGACGGTTTTCCACCAGCTCCGGAAGCGGACTTCCGTACATTTCTGCCGCCGTTTCCATGCAGCGGTTTCTCAGACGATCCTCTGCCCCGTCGATCTTGGGCGGGAACTTCCCTTCCGGAACAGGAAGGATCCGGTCGATGGAATCCGCAATGGCATTGGGATCGTCGATAACCACCTGACGTGCTACTTCTTCTCCCAGATATGCGAATTCTTCCAGCATTTCGTCGGTGGTTCTCAGGTACAACCCGGTACCGTCTTCCACGTCCTTGAAGCCCTGACCGGCCATCAGGATCTGACGATAGATGGCATGGGCAGGCTCCGCGTAGTGAGCGTCACAGGTTGCCACCACGGGCTTCCCCTGCTTCTTCCCCAGCGCCACGATCTTCCGGTTGGTGTCCATCAGCTCCGCTTCGTTGGCAACGCGGCCCTTGTCGATGAGGAACTTGTTGTTGGACAGCGGCTGGATTTCAAAGTAATCATACAGTTCGGCAATCGCTTCGACTTCGTCTTCGCTCTTGTTGTCCAAACTGGCGCGGTAGATCTGACCGGCTTCGCAGGCCGAACCGATGATCAGCCCTTCGCGGTGTTCCAACAGCACCGACTTGGGAATACGCGGTCTCTTATAGAAGTATTCCAAATGGGATTTGGAAACCAATTTATAAATATTTTTTAACCCTTCCTGGGTCTTTGCCAGGATGATGATGTGGTTGGTGTCCTTGCTCTTGTAATCCACGGTGTTTCCGGACATGGCCTTTTCCATTCCAGCCAGTTCGGTAACGCCCTTTTCTTCCAGCATTTCGAACATCTTCACTAAAATTCCGGCGCAAGCCTTGGCGTCGTCCACCGCTCTGTGGTGGTTTTCCAGCTTCACACCCAGGGCATCACAAACCAGATTCAGCTTGTGTCGCTTCAGGTTCTTCAGCATGGTGCGGGCCATATAGAGCGTATCCACCTTGGCGTTGTGCAGCTCGCGGCCCCGTCTGGAGGCAGCCATCTTCACAAAGGCTGTATCAAAATCTGCATTGTGTGCCACCAGGGGAAGATCTCCGATCCAGGCCATGAAGTCCTCGAAGATATCATCCAGCATGGGTGCATCGGCCACCATGGAGTCGTCGATTCCCGTCAGTTCTGTCACCTTTTCCGGAATGTGACCGCAGACCGGTTTTACGAAGGTCAGGAATTCATCCACGATTTCCTTATTCTTCACCTTTACCGCACCGATCTCGATGATTTCACAATCCACCGGAGACAGACCGGTGGTTTCCAGGTCGAAGACCACATACTCATCATCGGTGGTCAGACCAGCGGGCATCTGGGAACCGGTATCGCCGTCGTCCACCAGATAACCTTCCACCCCGTAGATGATCTTCAGATCGGATTTCTTTGCCGCCTTGGCTGCATCAGGGAAGGCCTGAACCACACCGTGGTCCGTAATGGCAATGGCCTTGTGGCCCCAGGCAATGGCGGTCTTCACCAGATCACCCACTTCCATAAGACCATCCATGGCGCTCATCTTCGTATGGGCATGCAGTTCCACACGCTTCTGTTCCGCTGTATCCTTTCGGGCTTCCTTGGAGATTTTTTCAATATCACGGGCCATGAGAACCGCCACGTGTTCGAACTTGTCCATTTCCATGTCGCCACGGACACGGATCCAGGTACCCTTTTTCGCACTGATATGTTCTTCGATATCCGCAAACTTCTTGTCGCCTACGAACATCTT
>JAFOGM010000097.1 GCA_017386805.1 Bacillota bacterium | reverse complement strand
GCGGCCAACGAAACCGTGGCGGAACACTTCTACTGGATGGGAGTTCCCTTTGTGTACCGCGTTCACGATAAGCCTCAGGCAGACCGAATCACGGAACTGAAGCGATTCTTAGGTCGATTTGGTTTGATTTTAAAGGGAAGTGCGGATTCCATCCATCCCAAGGCACTGAACGAACTGCTGGCGCAGGCAGAAGAAATGGAGGAGCAGCACGTGATCAACACGGTGACGCTGCGAGCGATGCAGAAGGCGGTTTACAGTCCGGAATGCCTCGGCCATTTCGGTTTGGGAATGAAGTACTACTGTCACTTCACATCGCCCATCCGTCGCTATCCTGACTTGATGATCCATCGCATTATCAAAGAATCTCTTCACGGAGAACTGACTGCGGAACGGATCGATCAGCTGGCAGTGAAGGTGGAAGAGGCCTCCACGCAGTCTTCTGTGACGGAGCGCCAGGCCCAGGAGATGGAACGGGAAGCAGACAAGATGAAGATGACCGAATACATGGCTGGTCACATCGGAGAATACTTCGATGGTATCATCAGCAGCGTAACCAATTTCGGCTTCTTTGTACAATTGGAAAATACCGTGGAGGGTCTGGTCCGTGCGGCAGACCTCCAGGATGATTATTATCAGTTCCAGCCGGAGCAGTATCGCCTGGTCGGCGAACGTTATCACAAGATCTACGGTCTCGGTGACCGGGTGACCATCCAGGTGACACGGGCAAGCGTTGCCAGCCGGGAAATCGACTTTGCGCTGGTGGATCCGGACGGCGGTGAGCGGCAGTACAGCCACCGCGACCGCAGAGGCGGTGAGAGAAAGGGAGGAAAGCATCATGAAAATAAAAAGATTCGTGGGCGGAAATTTAGAAAGTAACGGGTATGTGATCTATCAGAAGCAGGGAGGAAAAGCCTGGATCATCGATCCAGGTTACAACCCGGATAAATTCTTAAAGTTCCTGAAGGAAAATGAGCTGGAACTGCAGGGGATCCTCCTGACCCATCATCACTACGACCATACCGGTGGCGTGGACAAGATCAGCTTCGAAACGGATTGCAAAGTTTGGATCCACATCAATGATGCGGATATGTACAAAAAGCCTGCAGAGTTTCTCTATGACGGCGATGTGATCGACGTGGATGGAGAGGTTCTGAAGGTGATCCATACACCGGGACATACGGAAGGCGGTGTCTGCTTCATGGCAGAAAAGAGCCGCGTGGCCTTTACCGGAGATACGCTGTTCAACAAGGAAGTGGGCCGTATCGATTTGGAAGACGGAAGCCTGAAAAAGATGGAACGTTCTTTGAAGGACATCATCAACAAGTGGGCAAACGACATCACCGTCTATCCCGGTCATGGTCCGGAGGCCACAATGAAGTTCGTAAAGGAAAAAAATCCGGAGTTTTTGGAGATCCTGGCATTATAAAACGTTGAAATTTGAATATCTTTATGGTATAATAAATGACCTGTGTGGACTCACATAAGCGATTGAATAGGCGCGAAATTCAATGCGCGAACTGAACAGCGCATATTTCGCATGGAAAGATATAATAGGAGATAACAAATGAGTAAACCGATCGTTGCCGTCGTTGGTCGCCCCAACGTTGGTAAATCTACATTTTTCAACAAAGTAGTGGGTCGCCGTGTATCCATCGTAGAAGATACCCCCGGCGTAACCCGTGACCGTATCTATGCAGAAGCGGAATGGTGCGGTAAGGAATTCATCATGATCGATACCGGTGGTATTGAACCGGATACCGATGACATCATCATGTCCCAGATGCGAGTTCAGGCAGAACTGGCTATGGAAACTGCTCAGGTCATTCTGCTGATCGTTGACGGAAGAGCTGGTGTTACCACTGCGGACTTCGAAGTAGCGGATATGCTGCGCAGAAAGAAGAAGGATGTCATCCTGGTTGCCAACAAGATCGACAACCCCACCAAGCTGCCGGAAAACTTCTACGATTTATACGAACTGGGTCTGGGCATGCCCATCCCCATTTCTTCCACCAACTCCCTGGGAATCGGTGATCTGCTGGATGAAGTCTTCGAAAGAATGCCGGAAGGTATTTTTGACGAAGAAGAAGACGATTCCATCAAGATCGCTATCATCGGTAAGCCCAATGCTGGGAAGTCCTCTCTGGTCAATGCCTTCCTGGGCGAAGATCGTGTAATTGTTTCCAACATTGCCGGTACCACCAGAGACTCCATCGACACCCCCTTCGTTCGCGGTGAAGACAAGTTCACCCTGATCGATACCGCAGGGATCCGTCGTAAGTCCAAGGTCATCGACAACATCGAACGCTACAGCGTAATCCGTGCTCTGTCTGCCATCGACCGTTCCGACGTTTGCTTCGTAATGATCGATGCTACTGAAGGTATTACCGAACAGGACAAGAGAATCGCTGGTGAAGCTCACAACGCTGGTAAGGGTGTTGTGATCGTTGTGAACAAGTGGGACCTGGTGAAGAAAGAAACCAATACCATGAGAGATTTCGAGCGTATGATCCGCGATGAACTGATCTTCCTGAGCTATGCTCCGGTAATGTTCATCTCCGCGCTGAAGGGTCAGAGACTGGAAGGTCTGATCGACATGGCGAAGACCGTTGCTGAAAACTGTGCAATGCGTGTTCCCACCGGTCAGCTGAACTACCTGATC
>JAFOGM010000096.1 GCA_017386805.1 Bacillota bacterium | reverse complement strand
TATACGCTGATTGTTGCGGCCGTATCTATGTGGGTCTGCCGCATTGGTCTCAGCTACGTTCTGGGCGATTGGCTGGGCTGGGGCCTTGTTGGAGTCTGGGTTGCTATGACCATCGACTGGGCTGTCCGCGGTCTGCTCTTTACCATCCGATATCTCAAAGGAGGATGGGAAAAGAAAGCGGTTCCGGAACCAATAGAAGAATAAGAATGATAAAAAAACGGATGTGTTCCTTCAGGAGCACATCCGTTTTTTAGTCAATTTGTTACTTTTGTCTTGCGCGTACCAATTCGATGGCTTCTTTTCCGGTCAAGTGATCGATGGAAATTTCCACGATGCAGAGGGCAGCCAAGGAACTGTTGATTTCTGCGGGGATTCCTTCCGCGTAATCGGGAGAATATTTCAGCGCAATGGCGGTGATGGCTTCGCGGATTTCTGCCGGATCTTCCAGGATACGGGCCTGACCGAAGGCGATGGCACTGCGGAAATAGGTGGTGTACTTTTCGGGAACGTTCTGATCCTGATCCACAACGCAGAAGCTTACCTTTGCGTTTTTCTTGATGCCGTCCAGCTTATGTCCGGATTTTGCACAGTGGAAGTAGATTTTGTTATTGGTATAAATATAGCTCATGGGTACCGCATAGGGATAATCATCATCACCGGATACTGCTAAGATCCCATTGGTACCGCGTTCCATGACCGCAATGGTGTCTTCCATGGATAATAACTGATTTTTTCTTCGCATTTCTCTGAACATAAGATACTCCTTTCCTATGAAAAAACGCCGGCACTTCGTATCTTCAAAGGCCTAACGATACGAAATCCGACGCTGAACTTACCCGGCGGCAAGCATATTGTTTTACTTCTGGGGAAATTATAACACTCGCAAATGAGAATGGCAACTTTTTGTGGTGACCTTGCTAAAAATTGAAAAGATAACTATAATATAACTTGGATAAGACCGTTCAGGTCATAAGGTCGCCGTCAGGCGAAAGAGAAAAAGGAGACAAACCATGTCCGAACAGATCAAAGACAAGTTCATTCCGCTGTTATTTGCGGGAGATATCAATATATACAGTGTGGCGAGAGCCTTCCATGAAAAGTATGGAATCATCAGTTATGGCTACGGGAAGTATCCATCTGGTCCCTGCTTTGGAAGCAAGATCATAAACTATCGCGCCAACGAAAAGGCTGACGAACAGGAGACCTTCCTGACGCTGGTGAAGGAGTTTGCCGCGGAGCATAAGGATAAGACTGTTCTGTTGATGGGCTGCGGCGACAGTTACGTTCAGCTCTGCAGCGCCAACAAGAACAACCTTCCGGCCAATGTGGTGACACCTTACATTGACGTGGAACTGATGAATGATCTGATTCACAAGGAGAAGTTCTATCAGTTTTGCGAAAAGGTGGGCGTGGATTATCCCGATACCTTCGTGCATCATCCGGAAGATCCCAGAGATTTTACACTGCCTTTCGATGGTCCGTTTATTATCAAACCCTCCAATGGCGTGGAATACTGGAGACATCCTTACGCAACCCAGAAGAAGGTTTATAAGGTAGATACCAGAGCGGAACTGGACCAGGTCCTCTGCGATATTTATGATTCCGGTTACAATGATTCCGTGATCATTCAGAACTTCATTCCCGGCGATGACTCCTATATGAGAGTGTTGACCAGCTATTCCGATCACAACGGAAAAGTGAAGATGATGTGCCTGGGTCACGTTCTTCTGGAAGAACATACACCTCACGGCATCGGAAACCATGCGACAATCATAACAGAGCGCAATGAAACCATCGAAAATCAGCTGAAGGCACTGCTGGAAGAACTGAACTTTGTTGGTTTCTCCAACTTCGATATCAAGTACGACCAGCGGGATGGAAAGTTCAAGGTCTTTGAAATCAACACCCGTCAGGGCCGTTCCAACTACTATGTGACCGGTGCTGGCGCCAACGTGGCAGAATACGTGGTTCGGGATTACATTCTGGGAGAAGAACTGGACTTCCATGCAGTGGATACGGAATCCCTGTGGACTGTGGTTCCCAAAGGCGTCATGTTCAAGTATGTGAAGGATCCGGAAATGAAGGCGAAGATGAAGAAGCTGATCTCCGCAGGAAAGGTGGTCAATCCCCTGTTCTACGGACCGGACAGTTCCTTCAAAAAGTGGCTGAGACTGCAGAAAAATCAGTACGGTCACTATGTAAAGTACAAAAAATACATGAAATAAACAGTTCGGATTTCATCTGAACTTGTGGAGAACATTATGCAGACAAAAATCTATGAAGATCGATATACATTAGAAACCTATGTGAACCTGATGAAGCGGGACTGGCTTCTGGAAGATTATATGCTTACCGATGACCAGCTGGGTCGTGAGGTGCTGCATCTGACCTTTGATTCTCAGGATGTGAAGCCGGGAACGCTGTTCGTGGTCAAGGGTGCCCATTTTAAAGCACAGTATCTGAAGGATGCCATTGAACGGGGTGCGTTCTGTTACATCAGCGAACGGGCATACACCGAGGAGGAAATCGGGCCTGCGATCAACAATTGTGGTGTCATTTTAGTGCACGACATTCGCCGTGCCATGGCATCTCTGGGAAATCTGTTCTACGAAGAACCCTGGAGAGAACTGAATCTGATCGGTTTCACCGGAACCAAGGGAAAGTCCACCACCACTTATTTCCTGCGTCAGATCCTGGATCTGTGGATGGAAAAGCAGGGTGGAGTACCCACGGCAGTTGTCAGTGGGATCGAAGTTTACGATGGAGTGGAACTCTTTGAATCCAAGCTGACCACGCCGGAAGCCATCCCTCTCTTGCGTCATTTCCGCAATGCGGTGGATAGCGGGATCGATTATCTGACCATGGAAGTGTCCAGTCAGGCGCTGAAGTACCATCGCGTGGACGGGATCACCTTCGATTACGGCGTCTTCCTGAATATCGGGGAAGATCACATCAGCGATAATGAACATAGAGATTTCGACGACTATTTTGAGTCCAAGCTTCAGCTGTTCAGCCAGACCAGAACGGCTGTGGTGAATCTTCAGTCGGATCACATTGAAGAGATCGCCTGCTGTGCAGAATGCTGTAAGCGCGTTCTGACTTTCGGTACCACACCGCAGGCAGTGATCTGGGCGGATCACATCCGTCGCCAGGATGGCCTGACCAGATTCCAGGTCCACACGCCGCTGTGGGATCAGGAAATGGCGCTGACGATTCCGGGTCGTTTCAATGTGGACAACGCTCTGGCGGCCATCACCGTGGCAGCCGACCTGGGCGTGGATCCGGAAACCATTGCGGAAGCTCTTCTCGATGCGAAAGTCAGCGGCCGCATGGAAGTCTATGAAAATGCAGAACGAGATGTGACGGTTCTGGTGGATTATGCCCACAACCGTCTCAGTTTTGAACAGTTATATACCTCCACGATGGTGGAATACAGCGGAAAGAAGATCGTTGGGATCTTCGGTTGTCCTGGAGGGAAGGCACTGGCGCGACGTCAGGAGCTGCCGGAGGTTGCCGGAAAATATGCGGCCAAGATCTATGTGACCGAGGAAGACTACGGCGAAGAAGATCTGGATGTTATCAATGCGGAAATCGCCGCCAACGTGAAGGCCCAGGGCTGCGCGGTGGAAATCATTTCCGACCGTGAGGAATGCATCAAAACCGCCATTGAAACGGCAGAACCGGGTACGGTGATTTTATTGACCGGAAAGGGTCGTGAGACCCGACAGAAGCGAGGGACCCGCTATGAACAGGTACTCTCCGATGTGGATCTGGTGAAAAAATATCTGTAATTTAAAATTTGAGGTGAAGACCATGAGTGAAGAAAAAGCATTGGAAATCGCAGACTTGGTGAACGAGCAGCGCGAGTACTTCCATACAGGGGCAACCTTACCGGTTTCCGTGCGCAAGGGATATCTGCAGCGCTTGGCAAAGGCCATCCGCATCATGGAGCCGGATATCCTGAAAGCTTTGACCAGCGACTTGGGAAAGAGCGGCGTGGAAGGATATATGACAGAAATCGGGATGACCTTTTCGGAGATCACCTATATGGTGAAAAACATGGATCGTCTGGCCCGGAAGAAGTACAAACCCACTCCGCTGGCACAGATTCCTGGGGTCAGCTACGAACTTCCTGTTCCCTACGGTGTGGTTCTGATCATGAGCCCCTGGAACTATCCTTTCCTGTTGGCCCTGGATCCTCTGGTGGATGCCATTGCTGCGGGGAATACGGCGGTGATCAAGGTCAGCAAGGATGCACCGGAAACGGCAAAGGTTGTGAAACTGCTGATCGAGTCGGTCTTCCCCAGAAACTATGTGGCTGTGGTCACAGGAGGACGTGCAGAAAATCAGGCACTTCTGGAACAGAAATTTGATTATATTTTCTTCACCGGAAGTAAGCATGTAGGCCGTCATGTTATGGAAATGGCTTCGAAGCATCTGACTCCCGTCAGTCTGGAACTGGGCGGAAAGAGTCCCTGCATCGTGGACGAAACGGCGGATCTGGCCAGAGCGGCTGTCCGCATCGCCTTCGGGAAGTTCCTGAACTGCGGTCAGACCTGCGTGGCTCCCGATTATATTCTGGTACATAAAAACGTCCGCGATGAATTTTTGGAACTTTTGAAGGTGGCCATTGAAGAACAGTACAGCGGGGATGCTCTGAACAATCCCAATTACGGCTGTATCGTCAATGAAAAGCATTGGAATCGCCTTCAGGAACTGATGGATCCGGCAAAGATCGTTTATGGCGGCCGTGCTGAGGGCCGGAAGATCGAACCTACCGTCATGGTGGATGTGACCATGGAGGATGCAGTGATGCAGGAAGAAATCTTCGGACCGATCCTGCCGATCCTGACCTATGAAACGCTGGATGAAATCAAAGCGATGGTGGATCACCATCCCACACCTCTGGCCCTGTATCTCTTTACGAAGAATCCGGCCATGAAAGAACGGATTCCCAGAGAAATCCAGTTCGGCGGTGGCTGTATCAATGATACGATCATTCACCTGGCTACCAATTATATGGGCTTTGGCGGTGTGGGAGAAAGCGGCATGGGAAGCTATCATGGAAAGTATGGCTTTGAAACCTTCAGTCATACCAAGTCCATCGTGGAAAAGCCCGCTAAGGCAGAGATCCCTTTGCGCTACCAGCCCTATACGAAATTACAGGAAAAATTATTCCGAATCTTTTTGAGATAAGACATCTTTTGAGGTATGACATGATGAGAAAAATAATGGTGTGGACCATGATTCTGATGATGATGTGTTTCAGTATGGCGCCTGTTTGGGCCAATGGACCGG
>JAFOGM010000095.1 GCA_017386805.1 Bacillota bacterium | reverse complement strand
GGCTTTGTGACCAATGTTCGCGGTTTGATCAGCGACAATCGGGACCGATGGGAATTCTTCCTGAGTCAATATGGGAAAGGGTTTGAACCGAAGAGCGGAGCGGTTGCCGCAGGACCGTTGATTCCTAACGGCGGTGGTTTGGGAGAGGATGTTCTTTTGATGGGGACGATCACGAGAGAAGGCGACTGGATTTTATACGGAATACTGGCCTATGAAGATGGCTTTGTTATGATCCGCGATATCAGCCGCGATGAGTTCCGGGATAGCAAATCTGCGGAGTACTCCGTGCGTATGTTCAAACATTTGGTGAATAAGGAAAGTCGGGAGGAAGAGGATCATGCAGATCATTTGGTGATTCTCACCGATGAAGATCCGGATTCGTTCGGCTATGAGGATCTTCCGGAAATCCATTGGGAATTGTTCCGTGGGATCGATTCTGTAAGCTAAAAGGAAAGGGACCAGGTTTCTGATCGGGAGAACCTGGTCTTTTTTATTGAAATTTGAAAGGATTTGAGGACTTTTGGAAGAAACCTCTTTTCTAAAATCCGGTGGAAGAGTATAATTATTATGTATGTAAAATTGGCCGAAGGAGGAGGAAAATGAAAAAAGAACCGTATTTCGGAAGTGTGCGCTTCTTTAAGAATATGATCTTGCTTGCGGTGATCCTCATGGTCCTGATTCCGACGGTCATGGTGGTGGTTCGCGGAAACCAGTTGGAAAAACTGGAACAGCAGGAAGCGAACATGCGTCAGGAATTGGAGAGCGTTTCCGCAGAGTTGTTGGAGTTTCAGGAAGAAGAATCCAAGGAACTGGGCGTGGATGTGATTTCTTACCAGACCATGTATCCTGACTTTTATGCGCCGGAGCCTTTGACTGCCACGGAAGAAGCATCGAAGGTCATCTATCTTACCTTTGACGATGGGCCCTCGGAGCGAACTGTGGAGATCCTGGAGATCCTGAGAGAGAAGGATGTGAAAGCCACATTCTTTGTTATTGGAAGAACGGATGAAGATTCCCTGAATCTGATGAAGGAAATCGTTGAAGAAGGCCATGCCATCGCCATGCATACCTATTCCCACCGCTATACGGATATTTACGCATCGGTGGAGGATTACCTGGCAGATATGTACAAATTGTTTGTTCTGATCAGGGATACGACCGGAGTGGAACCGTCCATATTCCGCTTCCCGGGAGGTAGTATTAACGGGTATAACAAGGGTGTATACCAGCAGTTGGAAGCAGAAATGCTTCGAAGAGGATTTGTTCCTTATGATTGGAATTTATCCAGTGGAGATGCCAGCGGAACCAAGGCCAGTGCGGCTCAAATCATAAACAATGTGGTAGGGCCGGCGAAGAAACTGGATCGAGGAATCGTTCTGATGCACGATTCGGAACCGAAGACTTCCACCGTGGAAGCTCTGGTTCCCATGATCGATCAGTTGAGCGAACTGGGATTTACGTTCGATAAACTGACATCCGCCGTAAAACCTGTACTGTTTGGGTATCGTGATTAAATCGAGGAAGGAAATAAGATGAGCAAGAAGGATAATTTCAATGAAGCTGTTTATAGTATGTTCGGCGTAGGTAAGGCTCCTGTGGAAGAAGAAAAGGAAGAAGTGCCTGCAGAAGTGGAAATTCCGGAAGTGAAAAAAGAAGAAGTGGAAGTGGCTGAAGTTGTAGTGGAAGAAAGACTGCCGCTGACTCGCATTGCGGAAGGAACTGCGCTGGAAGGAAAGCTGGTTGCCCAGGGCGACATGGAAATCGAAGGCGAATTCAAGGGCGATATCGAAGCCAAGGGAACCGTGACCATCAGCAACGATTACTACGGTAACATCACTGCTTCTCAACTGTGCGTTAAGAACTGCACCATCACCGGCGATGTGAAGGTTTCCGGAGGAATGACCCTCAGCGAACAGTCCATGGTGATCGGTAATGTAACAGCCAATGAATTTATCTGCTGCGGCAGAGTCAAGGGCGATCTGGACATCCAGGAAAACCTGATGCTGAAGGAAAAGGCACAGATCGAAGGTAACATTGCCATGGGAAGTCTGATGGTAGAACAGGGCGCTGTGATCGAAGGAAGCATCTCTTCCAAGAAAAAATAGCGCGCAAAACAGATAACGAGGTGAGAGTCGTTGGATTTCAAAAATAAACAGGGAGATTTCTCCCAAGGCAGCGTAGTAAAAGGAATCCTGCGATTGACGATCCCTATGATGCTGGCGCAGCTGCTGAACGTGGGCTACAATATGGTGGACCGCTTCTTTATCGGGAGAATTCCGGAGGCGGCTACCGTTTCCATGACGGCCTTAGGAGTTTGCATGCCCATCATTACGCTGGCTTCGGCCTTCGCCTATCTCTGCGGAATCGGCGGTCCGCCGCTGTTTTCCATGGAGCGTGGGAAAGGTGACGAAGAAGAAGCGGCTCGGGTTATGGGAACTTGTTTTTCCCTTCTGATTTGTATGGGACTGGCCCTGACTGTGGCCGGACTCTTATTGCGGCGGCCGATGCTGTATCTCTTCGGTGCCAGTGACGAAACCTATGCTTTGGCAGAGGGCTACCTTTCCATCTACCTTTTGGGCTGCGTCTTCGTCATGATCACTCTGGGGATGAACAACTTCATCAACGCCCAGGGGTTTGGGCGCACGGGGATGGTTGCCGTGGCCATCGGCGCGGTGTCCAATACCATACTGGACCCCATCCTGATTTTTGGCCTGGATATGGGAGTTTGCGGTGCGGCAATCGCCACGGTGGTGGCGCAATTCCTGGCGGCACTGTGGACGGTTCGGTTCCTGACGGGACCGAAGGCGCTGGTGCCTCTGAAGCGAAAGTATATGCAGCTGAAGCTGTCCCGTGTAAAGAAGATTTCCAGTCTGGGCGTGACCGGATTTACCATGTCGGCCACCAACAGTTTGGTGCAGATTTCCTTTAATACAAACCTGCAGTTGTTCGGCGGAGACCCCTATGTGGGAGTTATGACCATTGTGAACACCGTTCGTGAGATCATTACGCTTCCGGCGTTGGCTCTGACCGACAGTGCGCAGCCCATGATCAGTTATAATTATGGGGCGAAAAATTACAGTCGTATCAAGACGGCGATTAAGTTCATGATGGTGTCCACCATTGGGTATACGCTGTTTATGTGGGTTGTTGTTCACTCCTTCCCGCAGCTTTTCATCGGCTTATTCAGTAACGATCCGGAGCAGTTTGTCATCGGGACACCTGCCATGCGGACCTATTATTTCGGCTTCTTTATGATGGCGCTGCAGTTCATCGGACAGACTGTCTTTGTGGCTTTGGGAAAATCCAAAAAGGCGATTTTCTTCTCCCTGTTCCGCAAGGTAGTCATCGTGGTTCCGCTGACTTTCATTCTTCCGCGTATGGGATTCGGTGTGATGGGGACCTTTGCCGCAGAACCGGTGTCGAATTTTGTCGGTGGTGTGGCATGTTTTACCACCATGATGCTGACCGTATGGCCGGAACTGACCAGAGGAGAAAAGGATCAGGAAACATAAATGCAATAAAAAAAGACCGTTTGCAGAGGATCTCTGTGAACGGTCTTTGTGTATTTTTGGAGTTATTCCAGTTCAGCCAGCCATAAAGCCACATCGGCATCGCTGGGCATCTTCCAGTCGCCTCTGGGGGATAATCCAACGGAACCTACCTTGGGACCGTCGGGAACGCAGCTGCGCTTGAACTGCTGGGTGAAGAAACGACGATAGAAGACGGTGAGCCACTTCTTGATGTATTCTTCATCGTATTCGCCTTCGAAGACGTTCTTTGCTAAGTACAGCATCTTTTTGGGAGCGATACCGTAGCGGACGGTGTGGTATACGAAGAAGTCGTGAAGGATGTAGGGGCCGACCTTTTCTTCGGTCTTCTGTGCGATCTGACCGTTTTCGTCAGGCGGCAGCAGTTCCGGAGAAATGGGGGTATCCATGATTGCCTGAAGGGCGTCTTTCAGAACGGCGTTGTCTTCGGAGAAGGTCTTGTCCTCGGTTTCGCCGGAGAGGATGGTTTCCATGAGCCAGCGGATCACGTGGATCACCAGGGTCTTGGGAACGCCGCAGTTGACGCCGTACATAGACATGTGGTCGCCGTTGTAGGTGGACCAACCCAGGGCCACTTCGGACAGGTCGCCGGTACCGATTACCAGGCCGTTGTTCTTGTTGGCGATATCCATCAGGATCTGGGTACGTTCACGGGCCTGAGCGTTTTCGTAGGTCACATCGTGGATGGACATGTCGTGCTCGATGTCTTCGAAGTGACGGGTCACTGCCGGAACGATGGAGACTTCCTTCATGGTGGTGCCCAGGGTACGCATGATGGTCAGTGCATTCTGGTAGGTGTGGTCTGTGGTACCGAAACCGGGCATGGTAACGGTGATAATATCCTTGGGGTCGCGGCCCAGGATCTGGAAGGTCTTTGCGGCAACCAGCAGGGCCAGGGTGGAGTCCAGACCGCCGGAGATACCAACCACGGCTGTCTTGGAACGGGAGTGTTCCAGACGCTTTGCCAAAGCGTGAGCCTGGATGGTAAAGATGTTTTCGCAGTTCTTTTTGAACTGTTCCGGATCGTCTGCAACGAAGGGATTCTTTGCATAATATCTGTGGAGGCTGTCTTCGGTGGTCATCACCGGTAAGGGAGCCAGATCTACGGTATGGATCAGGAAGGCATCACCGAAGGCTTCTGCGCAGGCTTCAAAGACGGAGCCGGAAGCGCGTTCGCGGTCGATGCGTTCGTAATCGATTTCGTTGAATAAGATATTGGATTCGCGGTTGAATTCCGAAGCGCGGGCCAGGATCGCACCGTTTTCGGCAACCATGCAGTCGCCGCTGTACACCAGGTCGGTTGTGGATTCGGTAACACCGGCGGAAGCGTAGACGTAGCCGCAGATGGAAGCGGCACTGGTCTGAGCAACCAGCTGACGGCGATAGTCGCCTCTGCCGACGATGTCGTTGTTTGCCGAAGGATTCAGGATAATCTGTGCGCCGTTTAAGGCCAGCTGGGTTCCGGGAGTGATGGGAGCCCACAGGTCGTCGCTGACTTCAATGCCCAGACGCAGGTTGTGTTCTTCATCGCAGAAGATCAGGCTTCCGAAGGGAACGTCCTTTCCGAACAGCTTTACGGAACGAGTGGTTCTGGTAATGGCCAGACCGGAACCGAACCATCTTCCGTCGGAATGTTCTCTATGGCTCACCGGGAACATCTTGGGAACCACACCGCGGACAGCACCGTTCTGGATCAGAGCAGCACAGTCATAATATTTGTTTTCAATGCGCAGATAGAAGCCGACGATGACGACTTTGTCACTGCCTTCGGTGGCTTCTGCCAGCGTTTTTAACCCTTCCAGATTCTTCTGGTAGAGGAAGTCCTGGAAGAACAGATCTCCACAGGTGGAGCCGGTGATGGCCAGCTCGGGGAATACGATCACAGCGGCATCGATGTCCTTGACGGTATCGAGGCAGCGGATCATTTCTTCCACATTATACTTCGGGTTGGCAACCATCAGCTTCGGCGCTGCAGCAGCCACCCGGATCATTCCTAACTTGTTCATGAATTCATCTCCTTTGACATAGAGCTAAGACATTCTACGCTTATTATAGCTCAAATTCCAGCGTTCCAAAAGGAAAAGTTTTACGTTTTTTCTTTGGTGGATGTCGGATTTTGTCGAAGAAAAGGTCATGAACGCAGACGGACTTTTGTTGCTGGAGAGGCGAAATGTGGTATATAATGAGAGAGCGAAAGCGAAAGGAGAATTGCAATGAAAGAATTTTATATAAATCAAATCGAGACCGGGATGGAGTTTCAGGACTTCTTCATGGTCAAAGCCATTGCCGTCAAGATGGGTGCCAATAAGAAGCAGTACCTGGACCTGACTCTGGGGGATTGCACCGGTGAGATCTCTGCGAAAAAGTGGGACATTTCCGATCAGGAACTTCCTGCATTGAACGAGATCAAGGAAGGTGACATCATCAAGGTGAAGACCGGTGTGACCGAGTGGAACGGTATGAGACAACTGAGAGTCATGCGGATCCGCAAGGCGGTGGACACCGATGCCCAGGAACTGTGGGACTTCATCAAGGCTGCACCGGAAAAGACCGATGACATGTATGATTACATCAGCCAGGCCATCGATCGCATGACTGATCGCGACCTGCAGGCCATCAGCCGCCGCATGATGGAAGAAAATAAGGAAAAGCTGCTCTATTATC
>JAFOGM010000094.1 GCA_017386805.1 Bacillota bacterium | reverse complement strand
TTGGCGAATCAGGCGGTGATCAGTGACGAAGGGGATACTGCGATCCCTACGGTTGAGGATGTTCGGTTCGTAAAAGAGTTCGTGGATGAGAATGAAAAATAATTTAAAAATATATTAAAAAGGTGTTGACATTTTAGTCTGGTTGTAATATACTAATCAATGTCGTCGGACGACTGGTATTCCAAGGTAGCTCAATGGTGGAGCACTCGGCTGTTAACCGATAGGCTGTGGGTTCGAGCCCCACCCTTGGAGCCAATTTTTTTTAAGGCGTCCTCCGGGATGACTTAATGCCGGAGTGGCGGAATAGGCAGACGCACAGGACTTAAAATCCTGCGGTCCTCACAGACCGTACCGGTTCGACCCCGGTCTCCGGCACCACTTATAAATTTAATATCGCGGGATGGAGCAGTTGGTAGCTCGTCGGGCTCATAACCCGAAGGTCGGAGGTTCAAGTCCTTCTCCCGCAACCAAGTCTATTTCCCCAGAGTCAATTGGCTCTGGGTTTTTTATTTTCTATTTTTGTTTTCGAAGATCAAACTTGTGGTAAAATAGAAAGGAAAATGACAACAGAAACATTCTATGAAAGCAGGAGGAATGTATTGTGAATAAGAAGTTGATTGGTTTGAGTTTATGTATGACGATGCTGGTGGGCTCTGTAAGTCAGGCCTTCGGCGCTGCGATCCAGTATCTTCCGGGTGTGACTGCGGAAATGTCACAGGCAGCTTACTGGTCAGAAGATGAAACTGTGTTGATGAGCTGGGACGAGATCAAGGCACAGAATGCGCTGACGATTTCTGCTTCCGGAACCAATATGTACGATCTGAAAAATCAGCCGGAAACCGTAGATGGAGAAGCGTTGAACGAAGCGCTGCGGAAATCTGCGCAGGCAGATGCGGACTATTATTTGGGGTGGACGTATCTGGGTGAAGAGACCCTGGCGGAAGAAGAAGACTTCGACCGAATGATTTGGAATACGAGAAACCGATTCGCTTCGGAGAACCAGAAAGTGAAATATGCCGTGGCAGTCAATCGCACAGAACTGCGGGCTTTCCCTTCCTTTACACCGATCTGGGATGATCCCAAGGACCACGATTTCGATTATCAGTATCTGGTAACAGTTCGTGTGAACGAACCGCTGGTCATCACATCCAAGTCGTCGGATGGAGAATTCTACCTGGCGAAGGGAATCAGCTGCAGCGGCTGGGTTCCGGCGAAAGACGTGGCAATTTGCGAAAGCAAAGAGCAGTGGCTGGCTGCCTGGGATCTGGAACCGGAACAGATGCTGGTGGTTTATGGAGATAAGGTCTTTACGGAGACTTCCAATACGGGCGTTCAAACCTCGGATTTGATGCTTTCCATGGGGACCACTTTGGAGCTGGCAGAAGTAACGGATCCCGATCTGCTGGTGGATAACAGAGCTATCTATCAGAACTACGTGGTCTGGATCCCGGTTCGCGATGAATACGGAAATTATTCGAAGAAGATGACTCTGATTTCGGAACATGAAGATGTTTCTGTCGGATATCTTCCTCTGACAAAGGAAAACCTTGCGGAGGTGGCCCTGAACGTTTTAGGAAATACTTATGGCTGGGGCGGAAGCCTGAATTCCGATGACTGTTCCGGCTTTGTAAGAAATGTATATAAGTGCTTTGGGCTTGAATTGGCCAGAAATACCACATGGCAGGTAGCGATGCCGGCTGCCAAAGTGGATATGAACGGCATGTGCAAGGAAGAACGCATCAAATTTATGGATAGTCTCCCCGTTGGAGCGATTCTGTTCTTCAGCGGCCATGAGATGATGTATCTGGGTTCGGAAAATGGACAGTATTACGTGATCAGTTCCGTAAGTAAAATTCGTGATCCGCAGGGAGGAACAGCCGTAGATCGCATTCGCAGTACCCTGATCAGTACGCTGGATACGAAGCGGGCCAATGGATTGACGTGGCTGGAAGCACTGACATCTGCAGTAGTACCCTATTGGGCTGTGGACAGCGATCAGCTGCCGGATTACGCATGGTACAACGGGGCTGTGAAGTACAGCTTACAAAAAGGTTGGCTGAAAAATGATGTGGATGGTTTCTTCCGACCGGAGGAAGCTGTGACCAGAGCCGAAGTCGTTAAGGCTTTGTGGACCATGGATGGAAAGAAGACCACAACTGCAGCGATCCAGTTTACGGATGTACTTCCGGAAGCAGATTATGCGGAAGCGGTTCGATGGGCCTTTGCAGAAGGTATTGCAGCAGGAACAACGGAAACAACCTTTGCGCCGGATGTATCGGTGACAAGAGAGCAGCTTGCGTCGATCCTGTACCGATATGCAAAAACGAAGGGAATGGGTTTCCAGGGAATGTGGATGTTCCTTTTGGACTTCAGCGACCGGGAATTGATTTCGGAATATGCATATGAACCGATTTGCTGGATGACTATGAAAGGAATCATGAACGGTGTCGGTGAAAAGAGAATGAATCCCAGAGGGACGCTCACCAGAGCTCAGCTGGCGTCGGTACTGAAGAATTTTAATGATGTAAAGAACGCGGAAGCGGTTCAGCAGTAAAGAAAAAGCCTTCTCCGGATCCCGGAGGAGGTTTTCTTTTGAATTAAATGCGAACGTATGTTTGCTTTTTCGGCGAGAAATTGATATAATACGATGTAGAAAAACCGTGGAAAGGAGGGCTGGCGATGGAGAAGAACAAAACCAAAGAACGAACCTATTTGTGCATCGACCTGAAGTCCTTCTATGCGTCGGTGGAATGTGTGGAACGGGGCTTGAATGCCATGACCACCAATTTGGTGGTTGCCGATGCGTCGCGAACGGACAAGACCATCTGTTTGGCAGTGTCGCCTTCGCTGAAAGTCCACGGAATTTCGGGGCGTCCCCGGTTGTTTGAGGTGAATCAGCGGGTTCGCCAGGTGAATCTGGAGCGAGCCCGACGGGTCGGCGGTTGTTTGAACGGAGATTCCTCCTGTGATGCGTCGGAACTGCTGCTGGATCCCAACAAGGAACTTTCCTTTATCGTTGCCCGGCCGCGGATGGCCCTTTACATTGAATACAGTACACGAATTTATCAGGTATATTTGAAGTATGTGGCTCCGGAGGACATCCACGTCTATTCCATCGACGAGGTGTTCATGGATTTGACGGATTATCTGGAAACGTACCGGAAGACGCCGGAGGAGATTGCCCGGGAAATGATTCGCGATGTGTTGAATACCACGGGGATCACCGCGACAGCGGGGATTGGG
>JAFOGM010000093.1 GCA_017386805.1 Bacillota bacterium | reverse complement strand
GATCCCGGCAATCTTCTTATACATCTGCAGCTTCAGCAGTTCATCGCTGATGTAGAAGCTGGGTAGGAAGGCTGGGATATCCAGTTCGATGGAGGTTTCGATCTGGGGCATGGTTTCCACGTTTCCGGACAGCTGACGAATGGCATCTTCCACCAGCTTACAGTACAATTCGTAACCGATCATCATCATGTGGCCGGACTGGGCTGTCCCCAGTAAGTTCCCCGCTCCGCGGATCTCCAGGTCCCGCATGGCGATGTGGAAACCGGCTCCGAACTCCGTAAATTCGCGGATGGCCCGCAGACGCTTTTCCGCCACCTCCGACAGGACCTTCTGCTTTTCGTACATCAGGTAAGCGTAGGCCATGCGGTTGGAACGACCAACGCGGCCGCGCAGCTGATAGAGCTGGGACAGGCCATAGCGGTCCGCATCGATGACGATCATGGTGTTGGCGTTGGGGATGTCGATCCCCGACTCGATGATGGTGGCTGCCAGAAGGACGTCGTATTCCCCTTCCACGAAGGAGAGCATCACGTCTTCCAAAGACCGTTCGTTCATCTGGCCGTGGCCGATGCAGATCCTGGCATCGGGAACCAGCTTCTGAATCTTGGCCGCAATGGCATGGATCCCCTTGACCCGGTTGTAGACCACAAAGACCTGACCGCCGCGGTCCATTTCCCGGCGGATGGCCTCCCGGAGGATGTCGTCATCCTGTTCCATGACGTAGGTCTGGACGGGATAGCGTTCTTCCGGTGGTTCTTCGATGAGGGACATATCTTTGATTCCAACCAGAGACATGTGCAGCGTTCTGGGGATCGGTGTGGCCGACAGGGTCAGGACGTCCACGTTCTGACGGAGCATCTTGATGGCTTCTTTGTGCTGAACGCCGAAGCGCTGTTCTTCGTCGATGACCAGAAGTCCCAGATCTTTGAATTTCACGTCCTTGGACAACATGCGGTGGGTCCCTACGATGACGTCGATCTCACCGCGGCGCATTTTTGATATGATTTCATCCTGCTGGGCTTCCGTACGGAAACGGCAGAGCATTTCCACCTTACAGGGGAAGTGTTCCATGCGGGCCTTCAGTGTGTGGTAATGCTGGTTGGCCAGAATGGTGGTGGGTACCAGCACCGCTGCCTGCTTTCCGTCGAGGATGCACTTGAAGATAGCACGGGCAGCCACTTCCGTCTTCCCGAAGCCCACGTCCCCGCAGAGGAGACGATCCATGGAGACATCCTTCTCCATGTCCTTCTTGATTTCAGCAATACAGCGCAGCTGGTCCGCGGTTTCTTCGTAGGGGAACATTTCCTCGAATTCCTTCTGCCATTCGCTGTCTTCGCTGAAGGCGTAGCCCTTCTGCAGCTGGCGCTGAGCCGTCAGTTCCAGCAGCTCCTTAGCCATGTGTTCGATGGCAGCCTGGGCCTTTTCCTTGGTCTTTTTCCAGTCGCCGCCGGACAATTTATTGATTTTGGGTACGATGCCGTCGCTTCCCACGTACTTCTGGACCACGTCCATCTGTTCCACGGGAACGTACAGCATATCTTCCCCGGCATATTTGATTTTCAGGTAGTCCTTCCGATTTCCCTGGACCACCAGTTCTTCCACGCCCAGGAATCGGCCGATCCCGTGGTTTTCATGGACCACGTAGTCTCCCTGACGGATGTCGGTGAAGGCCTTGATAGGCTTGGCATTCTTATGCTTCGGACGTTTTCTCTTCTGCTTGGTATGGGTGAAGATGTCCCCGTCCGACAGAATCAGGCGCTTGGCGTCGGGATAAT